>JAFAFY010000021.1 GCA_023423235.1 Pseudomonadota bacterium | reverse complement strand
GCGCTCAAGGCGAAGGACGGCGTGGTCTACCGCTATCCCTTCGCGCTGCGCCTGATCAGCTGACCGCAGCCTGCTTCGTCCGCAAAGCCCCGGCCCATGCCGGGGCTTTTGCGTTGCGGGCCTGTGGTGCCTCGCGCGGGCACCGTGTCGTTGGTTGGGTGCCATCGGTTGGCTTGCCTGCGGCGCCGTCGCTGCCATAGTGCAGGAGCACGCCGCATCACTGGAGACCGCCATGCCGACCACCACGCTGCCGCACCCGCTTCCCGATGCCGACGACCGTCAGTGGGCCGCCGGCGTCCATATCGCCGCCCTGGTCCTGGCGCTGCTGACAAGTTGGATCTCTGGTCTGGCCGGTGCGCTCGTGGCCGGCGTGGTGTATCTGGCCAAGCGCGACAATGCGCCTTTCGTTGCCGCGCATGCGCGTGAGGCGCTGAATTTCAACCTGTCGATGTTCCTCTACGCCTGCGGCTTTGCCGTGCTGGGTTTCGTGTTGCTGGGCACCACGCTGCTGACGCTCGGGCTGGGCGCGCTGGTGACCGTGCCGCTGGGCCTGGTGCTGGCGGTCGCGGTGGCCGCGCTGGCGGTGGCCTGGCTGGTCTGCAGCATCGTGGCCGCGGTCAAGGCCTGGAATGGCGAGCCGTACCGCTACCCGCTGTCGATCCGGCTGATCCAGGAATAACGGCTTCGGGCGTCACGGTCGAGCGCTGGCAGGCAGGCACGGACGGTGCGGCGCTGTCGGCCGCGGGGCGGCTTGGCCGGTGATCGTACGGGCCATGCGTGCTGCGCGTGGCAACCTGCCGCGGCGTGGTGTCGTCTCCCCTATCGTCCGCGCAGGCTGGCATCGACCAGGTAGGCGGAAAAGTCACGGGATTCGCCAGTCTTTCCGGCGTCGGACGTTGCCTTCGCGCGCGCAGGAACGATGGCAAGGCGGCCCCTTCAATTTGCCGCCGCCGCTGCAGTTGCGGTCAGTGGTCGCGTTCGATCGCGCGCCGGCCCAGTTCCGCCAGTGGCCGGCTGCCAGGTCCGAACGGCGCCAGCGCGTCGCGCATCTGCTGCGCGAGTTCCACCAGCCGTGCACGCGAGGCGTCGACGCCGATCAGTGCCGGAAAGGTGGCCTTGTCCTGGGCGACATCCTTGCCTGCGGTCTTGCCCAGGGTCTGGCTGTCGCCTTCGATGTCCAGCAGGTCGTCGCGGATCTGGAATGCAAGACCCAGCGCGCCGGCGAAACGGTCCAGCCGCGCGAGGGTGTCGTCGTCGACGTCGGCCGCGAGTGCGCCCAGCGTCACCGCTGCGCGCAGCAGCGCACCGGTCTTGAGGGCATGCAGCCGCTCCAGCGCGGCCACGGTGATCGCGCTGTCGCCGGTGGCGGCGATGTCGAGCGCCTGGCCGCCGCACATGCCGGATGCCCCGGAGGCCTGGGCCAGCACCGCGACCATCCGCAGCCGGGTTTCGGCAGAAAGCGCCGCAGGCGATGGGGCCCCGTCGGCCAGGGTCGCGAATGCCAGGGTCTGCAGGGCGTCGCCGGCAAGGATCGCGGTGGCTTCGTCGAACGCCACATGCACGGTCGGCTGGCCGCGGCGCAGGGCGTCGTCGTCCATGGCCGGCAAGTCGTCGTGGACCAGCGAATAGGCGTGGACGAGTTCAACAGCCGCCGCCGGTGCGTCGGCGGCCCCGGGCGCGGTGCCGAAGGCATGCGCGGTGGCGTGTACCAGCAGCGGGCGCATGCGTTTGCCGCCAAGCAGCACCGCGTGGCGCATCGCCGCCTGCAGGCGCGGGTCGCCGTCGTCGCAGCGGGCCAGCGCGTGCTGCAATGCCGCGTCGGTGCGCGCGCGCCAGTCGGCGATGCGCGTTTCGATCAGCGCGCCGTCGGGCGTCGGCGCCGCGTCAGGCATCGCGCCCGTCGTCGGGCAGATCGGCGAATGGCTGCGCGCGCTCGGGCGCGGCCGGATCGCTGAGCAGGCGCACGCGCAGTTCGGCGTCCTCCAGGGCCTGCTGGCAGCGGCGGTACAGGCCGACGCCGCGCTCGTAGGCGCCCAGCGAATCTTCCAGGCTCATCTCGCCGCCTTCCATCTTCTCGACCAGTTGCTCCAACTGGCTGAGTGCGTTTTCGAAGTCGGCGACGGGCGAGGGCGCATCGGCGCTCTTGGGCTTCTTCTGCATGGGTGGATTCTAATCGATCCCCTGTCGCCAGCCTGCATGCGCCGTGCCGGCATCGCCGTTCCCGGCGGGATGCCAGCGCAGCACCGCGCCGGTCCCGCGCAGCCAGGCATCGAAACCGGCGTCGAACACCAGGTCGCCCGCGGCCAGCACACGGCCGTCGGCGCCATGCAGCAATGGCAGCTGTTCGCGCAGCCACGGTGGCACCTCCAGCGACTGCAGCACGTGCTTGAGCGCATGCGCGTGTGTGCGCCCGGGCAGGCGCATGCGCTCGCCGCCGATGCGGGCGCGCACCGTCCAGTCGCCGGCCTGCGGCGCGCCCTGCAGATGCAGCATGCCGCCACCGGGCAGACGCAATGGCGCCAGTCCGTCCCAGTGCGCCGCGAAGTCTGCCGCCAGCGGCGCGCGGACCTGGCCGGCATGCAGCAGGCCCCGCCAGCGCTGCAGGCGATGGCCGGCCCAGTCGAACCGCGGCACGCGGTCGCCGCGTCCCGAGGCGAGATCGGCATCGAGCCAGGCGATGGCGCGGGCCGGCAGCGGTGGCAGGCCGAGACCTGCGATCCAGCGCCGCAGCACCCGCGCGCGCCGCGCCGCCGGCATTGCCCCCAGCGCATCCAGGCGCAGCACCGCGGGATCCAGCGTGCGTGCCTGCGCCAGCGCCTCGGCATCGCCGGCTGCAAGCAGATCGCCGGCTTCGGCCTGCAGCGCGGCGACCGTGGCCAGTGCGGCCCCGGCCTGTGGCCAGCGCATGCGCAGCAGCGGCAGGACCTGGTGGCGCAGGAAATTGCGGTCGGCGGCGTCGCTGGCATTGCTGGGGTCTTCGATCCATCGCAGCCCGTGCGCATCGGCATGTGCCTGCAGCCGCGCGCGCGGCATCGAAAGCAGCGGGCGCCAGAGCCAGCCGTGGGCGAAGCGCCGCAGCGCACGCATCGATGCCAGGCCGTCGGGCCCGGACCCACGCAGCGCGCGCAGCAGCAGGGTTTCGGCCTGGTCATCACGATGGTGGGCGAGGGCGATGACATCGCCCGCCGCAAGCAACTGCGCAAATGCGGCATGCCGCGCCGTGCGCGCGGCGGCCTCGGGGCCGTCGCCCTGGTCGCGCGGGACATCGACGCGGACCACCGTGCAGGGCACATCCAGTTGCGTGCAGGCCGCAAGGCAATGCGCGGCCCAGTCGTCGGCCGCGGCCTGCAGGCCGTGATGGACATGCACGGCCGCCAGGCCACGCGTGCGCAGTGCGGGGTCGTCCGCCAGCAGATGCAGCAGCACGGTCGAGTCCAGTCCGCCACTGAAGCCGACGAGGATCCGGCCAGTCGCGCGTTCGGGCAGTTGCGGGAGCATGGGTCTGCTGGGCATGCGGCCATGGTAGCGATGCCGGCGCAGCGCAGACCGGGGGCGTCGTCGACATGTCGGCAATCCCCGCGGCACAGGCCATGGCGACAGCCGTCGCGATCGGCGCACACACGACCTGACAAGCGACCGGCAGAGGTGCGAGACCGATGCCGGTGCGATGCAGCGATCCGGTGGCGTGGTCGCCGCGCCTGCGCGCGCGCACTAGAGTCCTGGGACCGGATCGATGGAGTGTGCTGCATGACCAGCCTGTTTTCCCCGCTGCGCCAGCGCGGCGTGACATTGCGCAACCGCATCGCGGTCTCGCCGATGTGCCAGTACAGCGCGCAGGACGGCATGCCTGCGCACTGGCACCTGGTCCACCTGGGCAGCCGCGCGGTCGGCGGCGCCGGGGTGGTGATGGCCGAGGCCAGCGCGGTGCTGCCCGAGGGCCGGATCTCGCCCGAGGACACCGGCATCTGGAACGCGGCGCAGGCCGAGGCCTGGGCGCCGGTCGCCGCGTTCGTGCGCGCGCAGGGCGCGGTGCCGGCGATCCAGCTGGCGCATGCCGGGCGCAAGGCCAGCACGTTCGCGCCCTGGCGCGGGCACGCCGCGGTGGCTGTCGATGCCGGCGGCTGGACCGTCGTGGCGCCTTCGGCACTGGCCTACGACGAGGCGTACCCGCAGCCGCAGGCGCTGGATGCCGCGGGCATCGCGCGCGTGGTTGCCGGGTTCCGCGACGCGGCGGTGCGCGCGCTGGAGGCGGGATTCGAGCTGGTCGAGATCCACGCCGCGCATGGCTACCTGCTGCATCAGTTCCTCTCGCCGCTGTCGAACCGGCGCGACGATGCCTATGGCGGCGATTTCGATGGCCGCACGCGACTGGTGCTGGAGGTCATCGAGGCGGTGCGCGCGGTCTGGCCGGACACGTTGCCGCTGTGGCTGCGGATCTCGGCGACCGACTGGGTGGATGGTGGCTGGGATATCGAACAGAGCGTGGCGCTGGCGCGGCTGGCGGCGGCGCGCGGCGTGGATCTGGTGGATGTCTCCAGTGGGGGGCTGTCGCCGCTGCAGGCGATCACCACCGCTCCCGGCTACCAGGTCACGTTTGCCGCGCGTATCCGCGACGAGGCCGGGGTCGCGACCGGCGCCGTCGGCCTGATCACCGGGGCGGCGCAGGCCGAGGACATCCTCGCCGAGGGCGCGGCCGACGTGGTGCTGCTGGCGCGCGAACTGCTGCGCGATCCGTATTTTCCCTACCACGCTGCCAAGACGCTGGGCGTGGCGATCACAGCCCCGGCGCAGTACCTGCGCGCCTGGTGACAGGCATCAGGCGTGCAGCGCGCGCCGGGCGATGTCGATCCATTCGCGTTGTTCGCGTCGATAGCAGGCGGGCGCGAGTTCGGCGCGGCGCAGCGCCTCGGCGTACAGCGCCTGCGCGCGTTCGCCCTGTCCATGGCGCTGCAACATTCCGGCGTAGCGCACCCGCGGCTCCTCGCCGGGATAGCCCTGGATCAGGGCTTCGTATTCCTCGACGGCGCCGTCGAAATCGCCGGCAGCCTCGACCGCCCGGGCATAGAGCAGATGGCCATCGGGGGAGCGGAAGTCCGGGTTTGCCGCGATCAGCGCGTCCAGCGTGGCGCGGGCGGCCGCGGGTTCGCCGCGATGGAACTGCGCCTGCGCCAGGCCCAGCATCAGCGTGGGATCGGTCGCATACAGCCCGCGCAGCGCTTCGCGGTACAGGGTTTCGGCACCGGCGTAGTCGCCATCGGCGAGGCGGCGTTCGGCCAGCCGGCGGCGGTTGTCGAGGGTGTCTGCGATCTCGAGATCGCGGCTGGCCGCGCGCGTGCGGCGGCCCGGGTCGATGCGGTCGTGCACCCGCGACAGCGCGCGATTCGCCGTGCGGGTGTTGCGCAGGTCGGGCAGCACCTCGGCCAGCAGGTAGACCAGCACGCCGATGTAGGAGCCGATCAGCAGGATGAACAGCCAGTACAGCGGTCGCCCGGTGCGGACCACATGCACCCCGCAGCCGACCTGCAGCAGGACCGAGAGCAGCAGGATGGGCCCCATGGCGGCGCTGCGTCAGGCGGCGTCGTAGGCGCCGTAACCGCGCAGGCGCGCGTAGCGGCGTTCCAGCAGGTCGGGGACCGACAGCTGCTCCAGCGCATCGAGCTCGTTCATCAGCACCGCCTTGAGCCGGGTCGCGGTCTGGCGCGGATTGCGGTGGGCGCCGCCGATCGGTTCGCGCACCACCTTGTCGATCAGGCCGAGGCTGAGCAGGCGCTTGGCGGTGAGCCCGAGCTGCTCGGCGGCATCACGCGCCTTGCCCGCGTCCTTCCACAGGATCGAGGCACAGCCTTCGGGCGAGATCACCGAGTAGGTGCTGTATTGCAGCATGACCGTGCAGTCGCCGACGCCGATCGCCAGTGCGCCGCCCGAGCCGCCCTCGCCGATCACCGTGCAGATGATCGGGGTCCTGAGCTCGGACATCTCCATCAGGTTGCGGGCGATGGCCTCGGACTGGCCGCGTTCCTCGGCGCCGATACCGGGGTAGGCGCCAGGCGTGTCGATGAAGGTCAGCAGCGGCAGCTTGAAGCGCTCCGCCATCTTCATCAGCCGCAGCGCCTTGCGGTAGCCCTCGGGGCGCGGCATGCCGAAGTTGCGGCGCACCTTGGTCTTGGTGTCGCGGCCCTTCTGGTGGCCGATGATGACCACGCTGCGACCGTTGATCCGGCCCAGGCCGCCGACGATGGCGGCATCGTCGGCATAGGCGCGGTCGCCGGCCAGCTCCTGGAATTCGTCGCAGAACGCGCGGATGTAGTCGTTGGTGTAGGGGCGCTGCGGATGCCGCGCCAGTTGTGCGACCTGCCATGGCGTGAGGTCGCGGAAGATGTGCGCGGTGCGCTTGCGCAGCTTGTCGCGCAGGGTCGCCAGCTCGGCATCGATATTGACCGCCGGGCCGTCGCTGGCCTGGCGCAGCTCCTGGATCTTCGCCTCGAGGTCGGCGATGGGCTGTTCGAAGTCGAGATAGTTCGGATTCATGCGTGGGCGGAGAGCCGGAAAGCGCACAGTCTAGCGGACCGCGCCTGGCGGCACCGTACCGGCCCGTCCGGTGCGGGAGCATCCCGGATGGGCACCCGCCACGAGCCGCCCCGTGCCCGCGGGGCCGCCATGACTGCGTGACGAAATCCTCACACTGCCCGGCGCATGCTTCATGAACAGGGACATGCGGCGGCGCTGCAGCAAGGAGAAGGGAACCGGTGCAGCAGGCATGTGGCATGTTGCCCGCAGTCCGGCCTTCCGCCCGGCACCCGACAGACCATCGATCCATGCACAGGATTCAGCCATGAGCATTCTCGGACCGGGCACCCGCGCTCCGGATTTCGTGTTGCATTCCACGCCCGACCAGACCGTGTCGCTGGCCGATTTCCGCGGTCGCAACGTGATCCTGGCCTTCTACCCGGCCGACTGGAGCCCGGTCTGCGGCGACCAGCTGGCGCTCTACAACGAGCTGATCGAGGAAATCGCGCATCGCAACGCGCAACTGCTGGCGATCTCGGTCGACGGCATCTGGAGCCATGTCGCGTTGGCCGAGCAGCGCCACTACCACTTCCCGCTGCTGTCGGACTTCGAACCCAAGGGCCAGGTCGCCAAGGCCTACGGCGCCTATGCCGCCGAGGCCGGTGTCGCCGAACGCGCGCTGTTCGTTATCGACGGCGAGGGTGTGATCCGCTGGAGCTACCTCTCGCCGATGGGCGTCAACCCGGGTGCCGACGGTATTCTAGCGGCGCTGGACGCCCTGCCGGGTCACGCGCCGGGCAAGGGCGCAGCGGCATGAGCGCGCTGGCAGTGCCGGTCTCGGCCGACGACCACATCCAGGGCAATCCCGGTGCGCCGGTGACGCTGGTCGAGTACGGCGACTTCCAGTGCCCGGCCTGCGCCATGGCCTATCCGCTGGTCAAGGCGATCCAGCAGCGCCATGGCGACGATCTCGCCTTCGTGTTCCGGCATTTCCCGCTGGCCGAGGTCCATCAGTACGCGAAGCTTGCGGCCGAAGTCGCTGAAGGTGCAGACGCGCAGGGGCGGTTCTGGGACATGCATGAC
>JAFAFY010000148.1 GCA_023423235.1 Pseudomonadota bacterium | reverse complement strand
CGACGGCCTGCTGCACATCACCGACATGGCCTGGAAGCGCGTGCGCCATCCGTCCGAGGTGGTGGAAGTGGGCCAGGAGCTCGACGTGCGCGTGCTCAAGTACGACCGCGAGCGCAACCGCGTCAGCCTCGGCCTCAAGCAGCTGGGCGAGGATCCGTGGGACAACATCGCCCGCCGTTACCCGGCCAACACCCGCGTGTTCGGCAAGGTCTCCAACGTCACCGATTACGGCGCGTTCGTCGAGATCGAGCCGGGCGTCGAAGGCCTGGTGCACGTCTCGGAAATGGACTGGACCAACAAGAACGTCAACCCGTCCAAGGTGGTGCAGGTCGGTGACGATGTCGAAGTGATGGTGCTGGACGTCGACGAGGAGCGTCGCCGCATCTCGCTGGGCATCAAGCAGGTCACCAGCAACCCGTGGGAAACCTTCGCCGCGATCCACAAGAAGGGCGACAAGGTCGAGGGCCAGATCAAGTCGATCACCGACTTCGGCGTGTTCATCGGCCTGGACGGCGGCATCGATGGCCTGATCCACCTCTCGGACATCACCTGGAACTCCACCGGCGAGGACGTGGCCCGCAACTTCAAGAAGGGCGACACCCTGGAAGCGGTGGTGCTGGCGGTCGATCCGGAGCGCGAGCGCATCTCGCTGGGCGTCAAGCAGCTCGAGCAGGATCCGCTGGGCCAGTTCATGGCCAACACCCCGCGTGGCTCGAAGGTCTCGGGCACCGTGAAGGAAGTCGACGCCAAGGGTGCGTTGATCGACCTGGGTGACGGCGTGGAAGGCTACGTGCAGGCCCGCGACATCAGCGACGAGCGCGTCGACGATGCCAGCCAGCACCTGAAGGTCGGCCAGGAAATTGAGGCCAAGTACTTCGGCATGGACCGCAAGACCCGCGTGCTGCAGCTCTCGATCCGTGCCAAGGACGAGGCCGAGGCGGCGGAATCGCTGGCCGAGTACAACAAGGCGGCGGCGGAAGCCTCCAGCGGCACCACCAAGCTGGGCGCGCTGCTGCGCGAGCAGCTGGGCAACAAGTCCGAGTAATGCGGATGACGCCGGTCCGGGATCCGTCCCGGGCCGGCGTTTCGCATCTGCATGATCGAAACATGACCAAGTCGGAACTCATCGAACTGCTGACCCAGCGCCAGACGCACCTCAAGGGCGAGGATGTCGACCTGGCGGTGAAAGCCATGCTCGAAATGATGGGCGGCGCGCTGGCCGATGGCGACCGCATCGAAGTCCGCGGGTTCGGCAGCTTCTCACTGCATTTCCGCCCGCCGCGTACCGGACGCAACCCCAAGACCGGGGATGCGGTCGCACTGCCGGGCAAGCATGTCCCGCATTTCAAACCGGGCAAGGAACTCCGCGACCGCGTCAGCGACGTACTGCCGCTGCCGCCGGAGGACTGATTCTCTTCGCCGGGCCTGCCAGCAGGCAGACGCCGGCCCCCATTTCCGCGGATCCGCCGATTGCGCCGCCGCAACGCGCGTTGGCGTGACCGAACCGCAAGCGGTTAGGATCGTTCCGGTTCCGGGCCGCCGCCTGCGCGCGTGCCGGGCATTGGCGTCCGCCGGGGCGCATGTCGCGACGGGCTGGTCCGGCCGCTTTCTTGGAGCGTTGCTGCATGGCGTTTGTCACCGAATGGTTCTGGTTCTTCCTGTTGTTGCCGGTCGCCGCGCTCACCGGCTGGGTCATCGGCCGCCGCGGTGGCGAACGCCATAGCGATACCCAGGTCAGCCGCCTGTCGACGACCTATTTCCGCGGCCTGAACTACCTGCTCAACGAACAGCCGGACAAGGCGATCGAGCTGTTTCTGCATATCGCCGAACTCGACAAGGACACCTTCGAGACCCAGGTCGCCCTCGGTCACCTGTTCCGCCGCCGCGGCGAGGTCGACCGCGCGATCCGCCTGCACCAGGGGCTGGTCCAGCGCACCGACCTGACCGATCCGCAACGCGTCCAGGCGCTGCTGGCGCTGGGCGAGGACTACATGAAGTCGGGCCTGCTCGACCGCGCCGAGACGGTGTTCACCGACCTGGCGCGCCTCGACGAGCGCGCCCCGCAGGCTCTGCGCCACCTGATCGGCATCTACCAGGCCGAACGCGACTGGCAGAAGGCGATCGACAACGCGACCCGTTACGAGGCGGTGACTGGCGAGCCGATGGGCAAGCTGATCTCGCAGTTCGAGTGCGAGTTGGCCGACCGCCTGCGCTCGACTGGCGACACCGATGGCGCGCGCGCGGCGGTCAAGCGTGCCTATGCCGCCGATTCGGGCTCGGTGCGCGCTGGCATCCTGGAGGGCCGGATCGAGATCGACGCCGGCAACGACATCGCCGCGATCCGTGCGTTCGAGCGCGCCGCGCGTCACGATCCCGATTTCCTGCCGGAAGTCCTGCCGCCGCTGCTGGCCGCCTACGAACGGGTCGGCGACACGCCCGGGGCGCGCAATTTCCTGTCGCAGATGACCGAGCACTACAAGGGCGTGGCGCCTGTCCTGGCGCTGACGCGCCTGGTCGAGGCGGAGGAGGGCGTGCATGCCGCGCGTGGCTATCTCGCCCGCCAGCTCAAGGATCGACCGTCTGTACGCGGCGAGGCCGCGTTGATCGACCTCACCCTGGCCGACGGTGTCGACCATGCCGGCACGCTGCAGGAATTGCGGCTGATCACCGAGCAGTTGCTGGTACGCAACCCGAGCTACCGCTGCAAGCAGTGCGGGTTCGGTGCGCGCAGCCACCACTGGCAATGCCCCAGTTGCAAGGAGTGGGGCACCATCAAGCCCCTGCTCAACTACGCCGTCGTCTGACGTGACCGGCGTTCCCCAGCCCGGGCTGCTGCTGGTCGCCATCTTCTGCATCGCCCTGGCCGGGACCTGGCTGGCGCGGCGCTACGCCTTGCGACGCAGGTTGCTCGACGAGCCCGGGGCGCGGCGCAGCCACGTCGTCGCGACGCCACGCGGTGGCGGGATCGCAATCGTCGCGGCGATGCTGCCGGCGCTGGGGTTCGCCGCGATGTACTGGCCCCAATGGCACGGCCTGCTGCTTGCGGCGGGCGGTGGCCTGTTGCTGGTCGCCGGGATCGGTTGGGCCGACGATCACCGCCCGCTGTCGCCATGGCTGCGCCTTGGCGTGCATGCGCTCGCCGCGTCGTTGCTGTGCGCAGCGGTCTGGCACTCGGGCGGCGCGGCCTGGTTTGCCTGCAGCGTCGGGCTGCTGGCGCTGGGTCTGGTCAATGTCTGGAATTTCATGGATGGCATCGACGGCATCGCCACCAGCCAGGCAATGCTGGTCGCGGTGGCGGCGGCATGCATCGCGCCGTCGGCAGGCGCGCTGTTCGTGGCCCTGGCGGTGATGGCCGCCTGCGCCGGATTCCTGCCGTTCAACGCCCCCAGGGCGACGATATTCCTCGGCGATGTCGGCAGCGGCGCGCTGGGCTATCTGCTGGCCCTGCTGTTCGCCGCCTCGGGTCTGGGTGATCCGGTCCACGCGTGGTTGCTGCTGTTGCCAATGGCCGCGTTCCTGGTTGACGCCGCGTTGACACTCGCTTCACGCATGCTGCGCGGCGAACGCTGGTGGACCCCGCATGTCCAGCACTGCTACCAGCACTGCGTGCAACGTGGTCATGCGCATGCACTGGTCAGCGGTAGCTATCTTGCATGGACAGCACTGTCGCTGGGGCTGTCGTGGCTGCTCATGGGGCGTGCCGTTGCGGTTATCATCGGAGGCATTGCACTGTGGTACGCGTTGACCGCCGCCATCTGGTTCCATCTCCGCATCCGGCATCGACGCTGGGCGGGCACAACGTCAGGGACGCATGGAAATGACTAGCTGGAAGGACCGGTTCAGCGTTGCCGCGCCGCGCGCCGCCGTGGTCGCCCACGATCTGGCGATGGTCTGGCTGTGCTGGGTGGGTCTGCACCAGTTCCGCCTTGCGGTGATGCCCGATGCGCCGGCGCTGCAGATCTGGTCGACGGAGATCCTGCTGATCCTCGCGGCCCAGGGCCTGATCTTCTGGCGCGTGGGCCTGTACCGGGGCGTCTGGCGCTTCGCCAGCGTTCCTGACCTGCTGAACATCGTCAAGGCCGCGGTCCTGGGCCTGCTTGCGATCGTGCTGGTGCTGTTCCTGTACAACCGCCTCGACCAGGTGCCCAGGTCGGTGCTGGTGCTGTACCCGTTGATGCTTGCCGCCTTGCTTGGCATGCCGCGGCTGCTGTATCGGACCTGGAAGGACCATGGCACCGCGCGCACCAGCCAGTCGGCGGTAAGGGTGCTGATCCTCGGCGCCGGCCAGGCGGGCGAGACCCTGGTGCGCGATCTGCGCCGGACCGGCGCCTACGATCCCGTCGGGTTTCTCGACGACGCCGCCAAGCTGCGCGGCAGCCAACTGCAGGGCGTGCCTGTGCTCGGCCAGGTCGCCGATGTGGAGCGGATCGCCCCGGAAACCGCGGCCAAGCTGCTGGTCATCGCGATGCCATCGGCCGACGCTGCGCAGATGCGCACGGTGGTCGCGGCCTGCGAGAAGACCGGCCTGCCGTTCCGCACGGTGCCGAAACTCGACGACCTGCTCGAAGGGCGTTCGCTGCCGGGCGAACTGAAGAAGGTCGCGATCGAGGACCTGCTCGGACGCAAGCCGGTCATGCCCGACTGGAAGGCGATCCGCGGCTGGTTGAGTGGGCGCAGCGTGCTGGTGACCGGCGCCGGCGGCTCGATCGGATCCGAACTCTGCCGGCAGTGCGCGCGCCATGGCGCCTCGCGTATCGCATTGCTTGAGATCGACGAACTGGCACTGACGCGGATCGATGCGGAGCTGCAGCGCGACTTCCCGCATCTGGAGATCGTGCCGGTCCTCGGCGACTGCGGCGACGCTGCGGTGATCGACTACGCGATGACGCTTGCGGTTCCCGAAGCGGTGTTCCATGCCGCCGCCTACAAGCAGGTGCCTGTGCTGGAGCGGCAACTGCGCGAGGGCGTGCGCAACAACGTGCTGGCCACGCATGCCGTTGCCGCCGCGGCGATCGCGCACCGTGTCGGCACGTTCGTGCTGATCTCCACCGACAAGGCGGTCGATCCGGTCAACGTGCTCGGCGCGACCAAGCGCCTCGCCGAAATGGTCTGCCAGGATCTGGCTGCATCCAAGGCCACGGCATTCATCACCGTGCGTTTCGGCAATGTGCTCGATTCGGCCGGCAGCGTGGTCCCGCTGTTCCGCGAGCAGATCCGCCGCGGCGGCCCGGTGACGGTGACCGATCCGGAGGTCACGCGTTACTTCATGACGATTCCCGAGGCCTGCCAGCTGATCATGCAGTCGGTGGCGATCGGTTCGCCGCAGGCGGTGTACACCCTGGACATGGGCGAGCCG
>JAFAFY010000145.1 GCA_023423235.1 Pseudomonadota bacterium | reverse complement strand
CGCGTGACGCGAAGACGTCGGCCAACCCGAGTCAGTTCGTCGCCATGCGCACGCCGAATCCCACCAGCGCGAGCCCGGCGATGCGGCGCAGCCACGTTGCCACGCGGGGTTCGCGGGCGATGCGCGCACGCAGCGCATGGCCGGCGGCGATCAGCAGCAGGCAGTAGCCGAAGGTCAGTACCAGGATCACGACCGCCATCGCCGCGAACGTCGCCAGCCCGCGGTGCCGGGCCGGGTCGACGAACAGCGGGAAGAACGCCATGTAGAACAGGATCGCCTTGGGATTGAGCAGGGTGACCAGCAGACCCTGGCGGAACCAGCGCCGGCCGGTGGCGGCCGCGTCCGTGGCGTCGTCGCCGCCGCTGCCGCGACTTCGCAGCAGGCCGACGCCGATCCAGACCAGATAGCCCGCGCCCAGCCACTGCAGCGCCACCAGTAGCGCCGGATGCGCGGCCAGCAGTGCGGCCACGCCGAGCGCGGCCAGCCACATCAGGATCTGGTCGCCCAGTGCCAGGCCGCACAGCGTTGCGAAGCCGGCGCGCAGGCCGCCGCGCCCGGTCGCGGTGAGCAGCGCGAACGTGCCCGGTCCCGGAATCGCCAGGAATACCAGTACGGCCAGGGCAAAGGTCGGCAGGTCGGAAATGCCCATCCAGGCCATGGCGATCGTCTGTAGCTGCGGGGGACGTGCATGGTAGCGCCGGGGTGGCTGCGGACAGGCACCGGCGAGCAGCCAAGGGCGGCAGGTCCGCGCTGGCGATCGCCTAGGGCCGTGCCGGCGTCGTGACGCGGTAATCGAGCGGCGGCGCGCTGCGGTCGAGCAATGGCTGGTAGGTGAACCCGGCGCCGCGGCGGGTGTCGAGTTCCGCGCGCGCCGCCTGCAGCAGCGCCGGGTCGCGGTACAGCCGCGCGGCGGCCAGTGCCAGCGTGCGCGCGGCGGTTGCCGCGCCGTGATGGCCCAGCGCGTGTCCCGAGGCGGCGGTGGCCTGCCAGCTGTGCGCGGGCGTGCCCGGCGCCCAGGTGGCGGTCGACAGGCCCGCGGTCGGCACCGCCCAGCTGACATCGCCGACGTCGGTGGAGGCGTGCGAGAAACCGTCGGTGGCGTAGTCGTCGATCGCGCTGAGCCGGGACATCGGCGCGGCATCGGAGAAGCTGCCGCCCAGTTCGCGTGCGAACAGCAACGCGTCCGCATCCGGCGCCGCCACGCCCGCGCTGCGCAGTGCGCCGTCGAGCACGCGGCCCAGCGCATCGTTGGGCAGCAGGCCGTAGACGCCGCCGACCGGCGTGTAGTGCACCCGGGTGCCGGTGCCCAGCGCCGCGCCCTCGGCCGCGCGCTGCAGCCGGGCGAACACGTCGCGGACCACGTCCGGCTCGGGATGGCGCACGTAGTACCAGACCTCGGCGCTGGCCGGCACCACGTTCGGCGCGCCGCCGCCGTCGCTGATCGTGTAGTGGATGCGGGTGTCGGCCGGCACGTGCTCGCGCATCAGGTTGGCCATGTGGTTGAGCGCCTCGACGCCATCGAGCGCGGAGCGGCCGCGTTCGGGCGCGATCGAGGCATGCGCGGCGACGCCCTCGAAGCGGAAGCGGCCGCTGATGTTGGCCATCGAGCGCATCTGCGCGGCGCCGTTGCGGTCGCCCGGATGCCAGTGCAGCACCGCGTCGACATCGTCGAACAAGCCGGCGCGGACCATGTAGACCTTGCCCGAGCCGCCTTCCTCGGCCGGCGTGCCGTAGACCCGGATCTCGCCGGGGGTACCGCTGGATGCAAGCCAGTCGCGCAGCGCCCGCGCGGCCGACACCGTGGCCGCGCCGAACAGGTTGTGGCCGCAGGCATGGCCGGCCTGGCCCGGCAGCGGTTGTGGGCGCGGCACCGCGGCCTGGCCCATGCCCGGCAGCGCATCCATCTCCGCAAGCAGTGCGATCACCGGGCCGCTGCCCGGCCGGCCGGCGCGGGCGACGAACGCGGTCGGCATGCCGGCGACGCCGGCCTCGATGCTGAAACCGGCCGCGCGCAGTTCGTCCTGCAGCAGCGCGGCGCTGCGCTGCTCCAGGTAGCCCAGCTCGGCCCAGTCCCACAGCGCATCGGCCACCTCGCCCATGCGCGGGGTATAGCCATCGACACTGCGCAGCAGCGCCGCATCGCCCTCGGTGTCAGCGGCGCGGGCCGGTGCGCTGGCGCACAGCGTTGCCAGCGCCAGCGCCGCAGCGATGGCCCGCAGCGTCACAGCTCCAGGCGCCATTCGACGTAGAACAGCCGGCCGCGGCCATCGTGCACGCCTTCGAAGAACCCGCGGTCCTCGTCGGCCAGCGGCGGCGCGCGGTCGAACAGGTTGTTGGCGCCCAGGCGCAGGTAGTTGCTGCGCCCGCCCAGCGCGTCGAAGCGCAGGCCGACGTGGGCGTTGACCGTGGTCCAGGCGTCGACCTTGTAATAGCTGCCGTCGTCGTTCCACGGCGCGCTGGTGTCGAAAAACGAGCCGATGTGGCTGGCGAACACGCCGGCATCGAGTGCGTCGCGCTTCCACTGCACGCCCGCGGTGCCGCGCACTTTGGGCATGCCGTTGATCCGCAGCGGCGAGGTCGATGGCGCGTCGTCTGCCACCTTCTCGTCGTAGCTGCGGGTATAGGCACCGTCCAGGCGCAGGGTGAAGCGGCCCAGGCGGGTCTCGGGCAGGCGGTAGTCCACGCTGAAGTCGTAGCCGGAGATCGTGCGCGAAGCGATGTTGATGAAGGTGTCCATCACGTGCAGCACCTCGCCCGCGGCGACGCGCTGGTCGCCAGGATTGGCCGCGTTCCAGGCCTCGAATGCGGCGCGGTCGGCGTCGGTGACCGGCGCGCGCACCACCGCCGGGTTGCTGCCCTCGCCGCTGCGGCGCAGGCGGTCGTCGAGCGCGAGCTGCTGCGATTCGCCGTAGGTGTCGATGACATCGCTCTGGCGGATGCGGAAGTAGTCGACGCTGACGGTCAGCCCGTCGGCGAAGCCGGGCTGCAGCACCAGGCCGAAGCTGTGCAGCTTGGCTTCCTCCGGCCCGAGGTCGGCATTGCCGCCGCGGATGACCTGGCGCGATTCCTCGCCAAGGTCCGCCGGCGTGCCGGTGACGTCGGCGCGATAGGGGTCGGGCGTGCCGGCGTTGCGGCGCACGATCTCGCCGACGAACACCTGCGCCAGCGTCGGCGCGCGGAAGCCTTCGTTGTAGGACGCGCGCAGCAGCGCCCAGTCGGTCGGTCCCCAGCTGAAACCGACCTTGGGCTTGGTCGCGCTGCCGAAGTCGCTGTAGCGCTCGGTGCGGGCGGCGAACGAGAGGTCCATGCGCTGGAAACCGGGCCGGGCGTTGAGGTCGCTGAAGATCGGTACCGCGAACTCGACGAACGCCGAGCGGATGTCGCGGCTGCCGCTCGAATCGCTGGTCTGGCTCAGTGCGATCACGTCGTCGGCGTTCGACAGCGCGTCGCGGCGGTCGTCGAAGGTCTCGCGCCGGTATTCCAGTCCGGTGGCCATCTGCAGGGTGCCGGCGGGCATGTCCAGCAGTGGGCCGGTGGCCTTGAAATCGACCACGCCCAGCGACGCTTCACCGATGCGCCAGGTATCGATGCGCACCGCATCCAGCACCTCTGCGTCGTTCGCGCCGGGCCCGCCGAAGGGATTGAAGGCGTCGGGCGTGCTACGCGCCAGGCGCTCGCGCAGTGCGCTCTCGCGGATCATGTTGCCGGCATCGTCGCGGGTCTTGCCGGCGCCATAGCTCACGCCGGCCTCCCAGTTCCATTCGCCCAGGTGGCCGCGCAGGCCGGCCAGCGCCTGGTAGGCGCGCGAACTGACGTCGGCAGTGCGTGCGCCCAGTTCCAGCGGCCGGTAGTTGTTGATGCGCACGGCCATCGGCGCGGTGCCCGGGTTGGCGGTGCCGGGGCCGTAGAAGCGGGTGCCGAACGGGTTGTAGTAGTTGCTCGCCGGCACGTAGATGCCGTTGTCGGCATTGGCCGAGATCGGCGAGGTGGCGTTGGAGGTCCAGGAATCCGCGCGGTAGTAGAAGCCCTGGGCATAGGCCTCGATGTCGTTGCCGAAGCGGTGGTTGAGCGCGCCGAAGGCCTGGTAGCGGCGGGTCTCGGGCAGCAGCACGTATTCGGGCGTGTAGTCGTAGCGCAGGTCGCGCGGCAGCGCGCCGCTGGCGACGCGGGTGCCGTCGCCGTCGGGCGCGATATGGAATGCCGAGCCCGGCAGGCCGGGCGCACGCGCGGCGGTGAAGTTGCCATTGGCATCGACCCGGCCGCTGGTGTAGCTGCCATAGGGGCCGCTGAGCGAGCGGTTGTCCCACAACGTGCTGGTGCTGCCGGCGCGTTCGCGCAGGTCGCCCTCGCGACTGAACCACTTGTCGCGCGTGGCCAGCGGGTCGCGGTCGTAGTAGCCGAGGAAGCCCATGACGTTGGTGTTGCCGTCGTTGAAATTGCGGCCGCCCAGCAGGTTGACCGTGGTTTCCTTGAGCCCGCCGGTGTCGACCCAGCCGTGGCGGGCGTTGAGTTCCACGCCTTCGTAGTCCTTGCGCAGGATGGTGTTGACCACGCCGGCGACGGCGTCGGAACCGTACAGCGCCGAGGCGCCGTCGCGCAGCACCTCGACCCGCTCCACCGCGCCCAGCGGGATCTGGTTGATGTTGGCCGACAGCCGCGGCACCGCGCCCTCGGAGATCGGGTGCGGGGCGATGCGGCGGCCGTTGAGCAGCACCAGGGTGTTGCCCGAGCCGATGCCGCGCAGGTTGATCGAGGCGGCGTCGCCGCGCGCGGCATTGGGGCCGGTGGAGGTCTCGGAATTGTCGAAGCCGGCCGACTGCGGCAGGTAGGCCAGCGCATCGGACAACGTGGTCGCGCCGGTCATGTCGAGCTGCTCGCGGCTGAGCGCGGTGACCGGCAGCGCGGTTTCGGTGTCGATGCCGCGGATGAAACTGCCGGTCACGGTGACCGTTTCCAGGTCGCGGGTCGGCGTGGCCGCCGGAGACGGCGCCGGGACGGGGGCCGGATCCACGGCCTGGGCCGCCGCTGCCTGCAGGCCCAGCGCCATTGGCGCGGCCGAGGCCAGCAGCGTCGGCCGCGGCGCCGCGCCGAGCACGATGGTGTGGCCATCGTCGCTGGCGACGTGCAGGCCGGTCGCGGCGAGCAGCTTCGCCAGCGCTTCGCGCACCTCCATGCGGCCCTGCAGCGCGGCTGTGCGCACGCCGTCCAGATGGTCCGCCGGGGCGACCACCTGCACCTGCGCCTGGCGCGCGAAGTCGGGGATCGCCCGCGCCGCGTCGCTGGCCGGAAGGTCGAAGTCGCGCTGCTGGGCGACGGCACTGCCGCCGGCGCCGAGCAGGGTGGCCGCCAGCGCGACGTGGATGGCGTGGTTCAGCGGTCGGATTCGAGTCTGCATTGGTGCGTTGGCTCCCCTGGGTTGCGGTCGGGCTGGGCTGGGCTGCTGGTTGCGGTTACTGCTGGTCGCTGGCGACCGGGCGTGCGGGCGATGTGCTGCCGGCGGCATCGCGCAGGTGGATGCCGCGGGCGTCGCGCTCGACCGCCAGGCCAAGGCTGGCGGCGACCGCGCGGGCGAAGCCGTCGGGATCGTCCGCGGCATACAGGCCGGCGACGCGGCGCTGCGCGATCTGCGGCTCGTCGATGAGGATGCGCACGTCGCTGTAGCGCGCGAACTGCGCCGCCGCCTGGGCCAGGGTGTCGCCCTCGAAGGCGAGCATGCCGTGGCTCCAGGCAAGCCGGCGGCCGACCTCCTCGGCCCGCAGCGGCTGCAGGTCGACGCCGGCCCCCGGCCGTGCCTGCGCGCGGAAGTTCGCCGCCACGCGCACCGGGCGCGCCGCTTCGGCTTCCGCCAGGTCGACCAGGCCCTCGCGCACGACCACCTGGACTTCGTCGCCGCTGCCGCGGTGCACGCTGAAGACGGTGCCGACCGCGACCACGCGGCTGCGTCCGGCGATCACCACGAACTCGCGCGCCGGATCCTTGCGCACGTCGAACAGTGCCTCGCCGCGCACCAGCACCACCTCGCGGCGGTCGTCGTCGAAACGCACCCGGGCGTCGCTGTCGGCGTTGAGCACCATGCGCGAGCCATCGGGCAGCGCGACCTCGGCGATCCCGCCGGCGCCGCTGGCATGCGTGCTCGGCCAGCGCGGCAGCAACGCCAGCGCCGCGCCCAGCGCGCACGCGGCCACGGTGGCGGCAAGCCCCGCCATCAGGA
>JAFAFY010000286.1 GCA_023423235.1 Pseudomonadota bacterium | reverse complement strand
CTGCATGCTCGGTTGCAAACACACCCGTCGCCTCAGCGACTTGAGATGCGGTGCCGGCCGACCCGCAGCCGACGAGCAGGATCAGAGCCAGAGCCAGAGCGGCCGGGGTTGTTTTAATGGATTGTGGCATGGCTTGAGTGGCGCCTAACTACCAGTAGACCCCAAGCGGGGACGATATCGCAGTCTGCGAGGGGAGCGACCATCCGTCAACGCGGGGAAAGCCCAATCGGAT
This sequence comes from Pseudomonadota bacterium, assembly GCA_023423235.1. Lineage (GTDB taxonomy): Bacteria > Pseudomonadota > Gammaproteobacteria > Xanthomonadales > Xanthomonadaceae > Luteimonas. Next base: position 3,744 of record JAFAFY010000286.1, on the reverse strand, counting down.
CATGGGGTTGTCCTGCATCCGGCGCGTCGTGGCGCCGCGGTGAGCGCGTGATAGACGGCGACGAGACCTGCATATCTTTTATCGCGGCAAGCAGCCCCCGATATCAGGCTTGCGCTTGAGCCCGGTTGCCGGGACGGGTTTGGCCATCCAGTGCGACTCGAACCCGGTGGTCGCCGCGCTACGCAGGCGCATGTCCGTACCACTTCGCCGGAATATCCGGGTCTGGCGGCCTGGTGATCCTGGCGGTAAACACGGCGAAGCCTGGCCCCTTCTGTGCCCACCGGCGCCCGAAACGAAACAGGGCGCCCAAAGGCGCCCTGTCCGCATGGCCGGCAATGCCGCCCAAGCAGGATCAGGCGTTGATGCTCTCCAGCGAATAGCCGAACTGCTGGCGGAACTGCAGCGAGAATTCCTCGTAATCGAAGCGCTGGTTCTGGGTGCCGGGGTGTTCGACCTTGAGGGCGCCCATCAGGTTGCCGATGCGGCCGATGGTCGGCCAGTCGTAGCCTTTCTCGATGCCGAACAGCAGGCCGGCGCGGAAGGCGTCGCCGCAGCCGGTGGGATCGGTGACCCGACGCTCGTGCGCGGGCGGGACATTATGGGTGGTGCCGTCGACGTGGATCACCACGCCCTTGGGGCCGCGGGTGCAGATATAGGCGGTGACCTTGCCGGCGATGGTCTTCTCGTCCCAGCCGGTGCGTTCCTGCAGCAGGTTGGATTCGTAGTCGTTGACGATCACGTAGTCGGCCAGTTCGATGAACTGTTGCAGTTCCTCGCCGTTGAACAGCGGCATGGCCTGGCCGGGATCGAACACGAACGGCACGCCGCCTTCGGAGAACTCGCGCGCGTTCTGCAGCATGCCCTCGCGGCCGTCGGGGCCGACCAGGCCGATGGTCACGCCGGGCACGTCCTTCACGTGGTTCTCGTGGCTGCGCATCATCGCGCCGGGGTGGAAGGCGGTGATCTGGTTGTTGTCGTGGTCGGTGGTGATGAAGGCCTGTGGGGTGAACAGGTCGGGAATCTCGCGGATATAGGTCAGGTCGATGCCCTGCTCCTGGAACCATTCGCGGTACGGGCCGAAATCCTGGCCCACCGTGCCCATCGGGATCGGGTCGCCGCCCAGCAGTTTCAGGTTGTAGGCGATGTTGCCGGCGCAGCCGCCGAACTCGCGGCGCATCCGCGGCACCAGGAACGAGACGTTCAGGATGTGCACCTTGTCGGGCAGGATGTGGTTCTTGAACTGGTCGGGGAACACCATGATGGTGTCGTAGGCCAGGGAACCACAGATCAGTGCGGGCATCGGTGCAGCTCGTCGCGGGAAAGGGGGGATAGGGTAGCCCCCGGGGTGCCGGCAGGCCAGCGCGGGGCGGGCAGCGGCCGGGTGTGCTGGGGGCTGGCGGACCGCATTGCGCCGCGTATCGCACTGCGCAATCCGGGGCGCCCCGGGGCCGCGCCGGGGCGGCTTTTTTGCTAGGCTAGCGCGCCCTGCTGCACCCTCTGCCGGACGCCCCTATTCCGATGTTCAAGAAGTTCCGCGGTCTGTTTTCGAATGATCTGTCCATCGACCTGGGCACCGCCAACACCCTCATCTTCGTCCGCGGCCAGGGCATCGTGCTCAACGAGCCGTCGGTCGTGGCGGTCCGTCAGGATCGCAGCGCCGGCCAGAAGGTGGTGGCCGCGGTCGGCTCGGAGGCCAAGCAGATGCTGGGCCGCACGCCCGGCAACATCACCACGCATCGCCCGATGAAGGACGGCGTCATCGCCGATTTCACCTACACCGAGGAAATGCTGAAGTACTTCATCAAGAAGGTGCACAAGTCGCGCTTCCTGCGCCCCAGCCCGCGCGTGCTGATCTGCGTGCCGGCCGGCTCGACCCAGGTGGAGAAGCGTGCGATCAAGGACTCGGCGCTGGAGGCCGGTGCGCGCGAGGTCTCGCTGATCGAGGAGCCCATGGCCGCGGCGATCGGCGCCGGCCTGCCGGTCACCGAGGCGCGCGGCTCGATGGTGGTCGACATCGGCGGCGGCACCACGGAAGTGGCGGTGATCGCGCTCAACGGCATCGTCTACTCGCAGTCGGCGCGCATCGGCGGCGACCGTTTCGACGAGTCGATCATCAATTACGTGCGCCGCAACCACGGCATGCTGATCGGCGATGCCACCGCCGAGCGGATCAAGCTCGAGATCGGCTGCGCCTATCCGCAGGACCCGGTGGTCGAGATCGAGGTCTCGGGCCGGCACCTCGCCGAAGGCGTGCCCAAGGTCGTCACCATCAGTTCCAACGAGGTGCTCGACGCGCTGCGCGAGCCACTGTCGGGCATCGTCGAGGCGGTCAAGCAGGCGCTGGAGCAGACCCCGCCGGAGCTGTGCGCCGATGTCGCCGAGCGCGGCATCGTGCTGACCGGCGGCGGTGCGCTGCTGCGCGATCTCGACCGTCTGATCAGCGAGGCCACCGGCCTGCACGTGCAGGTGGCCGAAGACCCGCTGACCTGCGTGGCCCGTGGCGGCGGCCGTGCGCTGGAGCTTCTGGACCTGCACGGCAACGAGTTCTTCTCCGCCGAGTGAGGCTGCGGGCCGGGCATCGGCCCCCGCGCCGAGGGCCCGGGACGGTACGGTAGCGTGACGAGGGCCGCGCCGTTCCCAATCCCCATTCCCGAATCCCCAATCCCGGCCCTTCCATGTCTTCCCATGCCAGATCTCCCGCTCCCAGGCCCGGCGATGTCGCCGGCACCCTGCGGCTGCTGGCCTACCTGGCGCTGTCGCTGGGGCTGATCGTGGCCGACCACCGCGGCGGCTGGCTGAGCCAGCTGCGCGACCACGCCAGCGTCGCCATGCAGCCGCTGTGGTGGCTGGCGGGGCTGCCGTCGCGGTTGGGCGAGAGCGTGCGCAACGACGCCGCGACCCGTTCGCAGCTGGCGGCCGACAACCGCCGCCTGCGCAATGAACTGCTGGTGCTCAACGCCGGCCAGGCCCGGCTGCGGGTGGAGGCGGTCGAGAACGCGCGCCTGCGTTCCCTGCTGGGTGCGGTGGAGCAGGGCAGCCTGGACGTGCAGCTGGCACCGATCCTCGACGTCGACCAGGACCCCACGCGCCAGCGCCTGCTGCTCAATGCCGGCAGCCGCAACGGCGTGCGCGAGGGCCAGAGCGTGATCGATGCCGGCGGCTTGCTGGGGCAGGTGATCTCGGTGACGCCCGCCAACGCCACGGTGCTGCTGCTGACCGATCTCGAACATGCGGTACCCGTGCTGATCGCGCGCAATGGCGTGCGCCTGGTCGCCTACGGCAGCGGCCGCGGCGACCGCCTGCTGCTGCGCCACGTGCCGCTGTCGGCGGACGTGGAAGTGGGCGACACCGTGGTCACCTCGGGCCTGGGCGGGCGTTTCCCGCCGGGGTTCCCGGTCGGCACGATCACGGCGCTGGAACCCGACGACAGCCGCGCCTTCCTGGTCGGCGACCTCGCCCCGGCGGCGCAGCTCGACCGCGGCCGCGACGTGCTGCTGCTGCGCGACGTGGTGGTGCCGGTGACCACCGCCGATCTCGACGCCCAGGCCGCGGCGCGTGCCCAGGCCGAAGCCGAGGCGGCCGCGGCGCGCGAGGCGGCGGACGGCAGCGATCCCGCCGCCACCGATCCTGCCGCCAATGGGGCCGCCGCCGGAGAACCGGCGACCGAGGTCGTACCGCTGGCACCCGGCGCCGCGACGGCGCCGTCGTCTGCCGCGCCGCAGGCACGCGCACCACGCCGCGCCG
>JAFAFY010000266.1 GCA_023423235.1 Pseudomonadota bacterium | reverse complement strand
GAATGTCGTAGCGGAACCCAAGGCCGTCGTCGAAGACCCGGAACACCACGTCGAAGCGGCGTTCCGGCCCGCTGGTCTCGGCCAGGGTGACCCGCAGTTCGTTGTGGCGGTCGCGCATGTGCCGGCGCTCGCCCCAGGGCAACTGCCAGGCGTCATCGTGGCTGCGGGTGCGCTGGCCGACGATCGCCAGGTTGCGCTCGAACTTGGGCGCATCGGTGAACAGCAGGCCCAGGCGCGATGCTGCGACGACCGGGCGGCCGTCGCGACTGACGGCGTAACTCGCGCGGCCTTCGTTGTCGGTTGTGACCTCGACGCTGATGCGTGCATCCGGAGAGGCGGCGCTTGCGCTCGTCGGTGGTTCCGCGGCGGATGCGACAAGGCTGGTCAGCGGCAACAGCGCGACCAGGAGTCCGGCAAGACGGTTCGACATCGTGCAGCGCCCTCCCAGACGCAGTGAGTCGTGCGTTCGCCCGGATTCTTGCACGCGGATTCCGCGTGGTCCGGGTGCATACGTATGCAGGGGCGTCAGCGCGGGATGCGCACTGCGCTGCGTTCCGCCGAGCGCACGGCGAGAAGGAAGCCGCCGTCCCGGCGACGCCGGAGGCGCGTTTCAACAGTGCGTGGCGCCGGTCATGCAGCGAATTCCGGCCGGCTGCCTGCCGATGCCATGACAGTCACGCCAATCCGGCTGCGATCGACGAGGCACGGTCCTGCCGCCGCATCGCCCAGAACAGCGCCGCATGCACCGGCAGCAGCAGCGCCAGCCAGGCCGCATTGCGCTGCGGCAGCACCGGCAGCCAGTGCAGGAACAGCGCCAGCACGGCCAACGCCAGCACCGCGCCCAGCAGCCAGGCGAAGAGGCGCCCCGGCGCGCGGCCGCGGGCCAGGCGCCAGCCGCCGGGCAGCAGCAGCAGGCACAGCGGATTGAACAGCAGCAGGTTCTGGTTGCGCCAGGCAAAGCCGTGCGCGGTGCCGAGCCATAGCAGCAGCATCACCGTGCCGAGCACGGCGCAGAGCACCCAGAACGGCAGCGCGGCGGCGGCCACGCGGCGCGGCGCACGTTGGCCGGCAATCAGGATGGCCAACGCCAGCAGCAACCCGGCCAGCAGCCACGGCCACAACAGGCGCGGGTGCTCGGCGGGCTCCGGCGGCTGGCGGTGGGCGACGATCTCGACCTCGTCGGCCACCAGCGGGCGGCCTTCGCTGTTGCGCGCCCCGCGCAGCGCATCGGCCAGGCGCATCGGCACGAAGCTGTCTTCCCACAACGCATTGGGGCGGTCGGCCGCCGGTCCCAGGCCGATGTCGAAGCCCAGCCACAGCCACGGCGCCGGCGAGGCCAGCCGCACCGCGTCGCCACGGTAGGTGTTGCCGCGCGAGCGGCCCTGCAGCTGCTGGCGCAGCCCGCCGCCCAGCGCATCGTCCAGCGCGTCGCGCACGCGGGTGGAGCAGTTGTCGGTGAAATAGTCGTAGCGGTAGCGCGCGTTCTCCGGCAGTGCATTGACCGCCAGCGCATCGGCCAGGCTGCGCGCCTGTTGCGGGTCGAGGTCCAGCCACTGGATCGAGACGCCGCGACCGACCTCGCGGTAGTAGGCCAGGTCGTCGTCCAGCGGCAGTGCGACCAGCTGGTAGCGCATGTCGCCACGGATGAAGCGGCCGACGAAATCGGGCTCACCCGGATCGAAGAAGCCGAAGTTGTACGACAGCGGCGCCGGCTGCGCCGGGTCGTCGACGATGATGGCGTTGTGGCCGAAGCGCTCGAAGAACACTTCGCCGGGCTGCATCGTCGCCACGCCGATCCGCAGGCCATCGCCGGGCGCCGCGGGTGGCTGCGCTGCGGCCGCAGGCGCGGCGAGCAGCGCCAGCAGCACGAGCAGCGCGGCCAGCCAGGTGACCGCGGGCCGCGCCGCGCGCTTATGCGTCGGCATGCACGCTGACATGCAGCGCGTGCAGGCGGCGGGAGTCGGCATCGGTGACGCGGAAGTCGAACCGGCCGATGGTCAGTTCCTCGCCGACCTCCGGCAGATGACCCATCGCCGCGGTGATGACCCCACCGATGGTGTCGTACTCGGTCTCGTCGAAATCGGCGCCGAAGCGTTCGTTGAAATCGTCGACGGGCGTCAGCGCGCTGACCGCGAACTGGCCGTCGGCCTGGGCGGCGATCAGTGCATTCGGGTCCTCGGCGTCGTCGTGCTCGTCGTCGATCTCGCCGACGATCTCCTCGAGCAGGTCCTCGATCGTGACCAGCCCGGCAACGCCGCCGTATTCGTCGATGACGATCGCCATGTGGTTGCGCGACAGGCGGAACTCGCGCAGCAGCACGTTGAGCTTCTTGGATTCGGGGATCAACACCGCCGGCCGCAGCAGGCTGTGGATCGAGGCCGGGCCGTTGTCGGCGACGACGCCGCGCAGCAGGTCCTTGGCCAGCAGGATGCCGAGGATCTCGTCCTTGTCCTCGCCGTGCACCGGGAAGCGCGAATGGCCGGACTCGACCACCTGCTTCATCAGGTCGATCAGGCGCGCGTCGGCCGGCAGCGCGACCATCTGCGCGCGCGGCACCATGACATCGCCGACGGTCTTGCTGGAGATGCCCAGCGCGCCCTCGAACATGCGCAGGGTGTCGGCATCGATCAGGCCGTCGGCGTGGGTGTCGCGCAGCAGCTCGAGCAGGTCCTCGCGGTTGCTGGGCTCGCCGGAAATCGCCGAACTCAGGCGTTCCAGCCAGCCGCGGCGGCGTTCATGGGGTTCGGTTGGGCTACTACTGTCGTCTTCTGACATTTCGGTGGTATGGCCGCCCGGGGGCAGGAGGTCGGAAGAGAGTCTATCGCGAGCGGCGTGGGGGCTGTCCAGTTGCCGGTCGCGCAGCCGGGCGCAACCGCCGCATCAGCGCCTCCAGCGGGCCCTGACCGAAGCGCTGCAGCCACCACGGCGCGGCCAGCAGCAAGGTCGCGCACAGCGCCAGGTACAGCAGCAGGGTGGCCGGTACCCTGGCGCCTTCGTGGTCCTGCAACCAGGCCGCCAGGCCCAGGCCCCAGCCGTAGCAGACCGCCGAGGCGAGCAGGTTCTGCAGCACGTAGGCGCTCAGTGCCATGCGCCCGACGGCGGCCAGCCGACGGACGAGCGCCCCGTGGACACGCGGCGCCACCGGGTCGAAAGCGCCGACGCCCCAGGCCAGCAGCCCCAGGGCGACCAGCGGCGCGGTGCCGTAGCGCGCCAGCAGCAGGCCGGCATCGCCGCCGGAGACGCCCAGTACCAGGTCCACCGGCAGGGCCACGGCCGCGATGGTGCACAGCCGCCGACGCAGCGCCGCGCCACGTGGTTCGAGCAGGCCGCCCTCGACCAGGCGGGCACCGCCGAGGAACAGCGCAAGCGTCAGCGGCAGGGCGAAGATCGCCTCGTAGCGGAACGCCAGCGCATGCTCGGCGCGCAGCCGCACCAGGTCCCACCAGCTGCCGTGCAGGTAGGGATCGACCGGAAACAGGGCCGCGGTATCGGGCGCCGCGGGCGGAAACGCCGCCAGCAGCAGGGCGCTGGCCAGCAGCAGGAGCCCGTGCAGCAGTGCCGCGGTCCACAGCCAGCCGCGCTGCCATGCCGTGCTGCGTGGCAGGAGCGCCGCCACCAGCAGGGCCGTGACCGAGTAGGTCATCAGGATGTCGAACTCGAACACCAGCAGGAAGTGCACGGTGCCATCGGCAAGCAGGAGCAGCATCCGCCAGGCGTAGGGGCCGTACCAGGG
>JAFAFY010000066.1 GCA_023423235.1 Pseudomonadota bacterium | reverse complement strand
CCCATCAGCTGCCGGTTGCGCAGGTGATACCAGAGCAACCGCTCGGCATCGGTCATCTGCTGCCGCAGACTGCGTGCGAACTGCAGTTTGGCCCCATCGCGCATCCTTGCGCTCCGCATCCGTCCCGCTGCCGAGCATGCATGCGCCAGACGCGGATGGCTTTCAGGAAAGTCCGATGCCGCTGTCATCGAACGCCGCGGCAACAGCGCCCTCACCCCAACCCCTCTCCCGCGCGCGGGAGAGGGGCTCATCATCTTGGCTCAGTCATCGCAGACTGCAGACGCGAAGTGGTCCAGATTGCGGGCGACAGCACCGACAGCAGCCAAACTACCCAGCTACGAGCCGCTCTCGCACGCGAGAGGGGTCCGCCAAACGCGGGCTGGGACAACGAAGGCCGCGCGCCTGAAAGCCCCTCTCCCGCGCGCGGGAGAGGGGTTGGGGTGAGGGCGCTTTTCGCGCAACCTCCGAAACGCAGAAGGCCGCCCTGCGGCGGCCTTCTGCATCACGCAGGGAACGACAGGATCAGCCGTTCAGGCGCTTGGCGATCGCCGCGCCGAGGTCGCCGGGCGACTTCACCGTGGTCACGCCCGCCTTCTCCAGCGCGGCGAACTTGCCCTCGGCGGTACCGGTGCCGCCCGAGGCGATCGCGCCGGCGTGGCCCATGCGCTTGCCCTTCGGGGCGGAGGCGCCGGCGATGAAGCCGACCACCGGCTTGGTCACGTACTCGGCGATGAACTCGGCGGCTTCTTCCTCGGCGCTGCCGCCGATCTCGCCGACCATGATGATGCCTTCGGTCTGCGGATCGTCCTGGAACAGCTTCAGCGCGTCGATGAAGTTGGTGCCGTTGATCGGGTCGCCGCCGATGCCGATGCAGGTCGACTGGCCCAGGCCGGCGTCGGTGGTCTGCTTGACCGCTTCGTAGGTCAGCGTGCCCGAACGCGAGACGATGCCGATCTTGCCGGGCTTGTGGATGTGGCCGGGCATGATGCCGATCTTGCACTCGCCGGGCGTGATGACGCCCGGGCAGTTGGGGCCGACCAGGACCACGTCCGGGTAGGTGGTGACGAGGGTCTTCTTGACCCGCAGCATGTCCAGCACCGGGATGCCCTCGGTGATGCAGACGATGACCTTGATGCCGGCATCCGCCGCTTCGAGGATCGCGTCGGCCGCGAACGGCGGCGGCACGTAGATCACAGAGGCATCGGCGCCGGTCTCGTTGACGGCGTCGTTGACGGTGTCGAAGACCGGCAGGCCGAGGTGCTCGCTGCCGCCCTTGCCCGGGGTCACGCCGCCGACGACCTTGGTGCCGTAGTCGAGCATCTGCTCGGCGTGGAAGGTGCCCTGCTGGCCGGTGAAGCCCTGCACGATCACCTTGGTGTTCTTGTTGATCAAAACGGACATTGGACTTGAATCCTTGATTGATTTGGCCCTTCTCCCGCGAACGGAAAAGGGGTTGGGGCGAGGGCTGCTACGGGAAAAGCGCCCTCACCCGCCTCCGGCACCCTCTCCCGCAGGCGGGGGAGGGACTCGATGTGTGCGTCCGTCAGGCCGCCTTCTTCGCCGCGGCCACGACCTTCTTCGCGCCGTCGTTGATGTCGTCGGCCGACTCGATCGCCAGGCCGGAGTTCTTCAGCAGCTCCTTGCCCTTGTCGACGTTGGTGCCTTCCAGGCGCACGACCACCGGCACCTTGACGTCCACTTCCTTGACCGCGCCGATGATGCCCTCGGCGATCATGTCGCAGCGGACGATGCCGCCGAAGATGTTGACGAAGATCGCCTCGACCTTGTCGCTGGAGAGGATCAGCTTGAACGCCTCGGTCACGCGTTCCTTGGTGGCGCCGCCGCCGACGTCGAGGAAGTTGGCCGGCTCGCCGCCTTCCAGCTTGATCACGTCCATCGTCGCCATCGCCAGGCCCGCGCCATTGACCATGCAGCCGATGTTGCCGTCCATGGTCACGTAGTTGAGGTCGTGCTGGCTGGCCTTGACCTCGGTCTCGTCTTCCTGGCGGATGTCGCGCATCGCCACCAGGTCGGCATGGCGGAAGCTGGCGTTGTCGTCGGAGTTGACCTTGCCGTCGAGCACCGCCAGGTTGCCGTCGGTCAGGATCGCCAGCGGGTTGAGTTCAACCAGCGCCAGGTCCTTCTCGTTGAACAGCTTGTACAGGCCCAGCATGATCTTGCTCAGCTGGCCGACCTGCTTGGCGGTCAGGCCCAGCGCGAAGCCGATGTCGCGGCACTGGTAGGGCTGCAGGCCCTGGACGAAGTTGACGTTGAGGCTCTGGATCTTCTCCGGGGTCTCGGCCGCCACCTGCTCGATGTCGACGCCGCCCTCGCTGGAGGCGATGAAGGTGATCGACTGGCTGCTGCGGTCGACCAGCACCGAGAGGTAGAGCTCCTTGTCGATGTCGGTGGCCTGGGTCACCAGCACCGCATCGATCGGCAGGGCGACGCCGGCCGACTGGTAGGTCTCCATGGTCGTGCCCAGCATCGCGTCGGCGTGGTCACGCACCTCGTCGAGCGTGCGGGCCAGCTTGACGCCGCCGGCCTTGCCGCGGCCGCCGGCATGGATCTGTGCCTTGACGACCCAGAAATCGCCCCCGATCGCCTTGGCGGCGTCGACCGCCTCCTCGGGCGAGCGCGCGACGCGCCCGGCGGGTACTGCGATGCCGTAGTCGGCAAACAGCTGCTTGGCCTGGTATTCGTGGAAGTTCATGTGGGGTCCGTGCGGATGAGGAAGTGTCGCCGGTCGGCGGCGCGCGAGGCGCAGGGACCGACGGGGCCGCCCATTGTCTCGCATGCGCGGGCCGCGGGCAAAACCGCGACCAACGTCGCACCTGGCGCCCTATACTCGGCTCCCGCTTCCCGCCCCGCGGATGTGCCTTGGCCCTGCTGACCGTCCATGCGATGACCCCGCAGCACCTGCAGCGCGAACTGGCGCTGTTCGCGCTCTACCGGGTGCTGGAAGCCGCACTGCTGGCGCTGCTGGTGTTCAGCCCGGTGGGCCAGGCACTGGGCGAGGTGGTCGATGCCCCGGCGGCGATCTCGGTCAGCATCGGCTACCTGGTCGCCTCGGTCGGCCTGCTGCTGCATGCACGCCGGCGTCCGCACTACCCCTCGCACGCGACGATCGGGGTCATGGTCGACATCCTGGTCGCCGCCACCATCACCCATGCCGTGCCGGACGTCGCTCCTGGCGTCGCCCTGCTGCTGCTGTTCAACATCGGCGCCGCCTCGCTGTTCGTCTCCTGGCGCACCAGCATGCTGATCGCCGCCGGCGCGTCGCTGGCACTGACTGCCGAGCGCATCCTCGGCGCCCTGCACACCGGTACCTTCGACCGGCCGCTGGCCGAGATGCTGATGTTCGCCATCGGCTTCTTCGCCGCCGCCTCGCTGACCCGCCAGCTCGGCAAGCAGGTCCGCGAGACCCAGGCCCTGGCCGACCGTCGCGGCGCCGAGGCGGCCAACATGGCCGAGATCAACGAGCTGATCATCCGCCGCATGCAGACCGGCGTGCTGCTGGTCGACGACTCCGGCCACATCCGCCTGGCCAACGAAGCGGCCATGCTGCTGCTCGGCGACAACGAGCCTGGCGCCGACACCCTGCACGACCGCCCGCTGGGACAGCTGTCGCCGCCGCTGGCGATGCGCCTGGCCGAGTGGATGCGCACCGGCACCAGCGACGTCACGCCGCTGGCGCTGCGCGAGTACAGCGAAGTGCTGCCGCGTTTCGTGCGACTGCTGGCCAACAGCGACAGCACCCTGGTGTTCCTCGACGACACCTCGATGGTCTCGCGCCGTGCCGAATCGCTGACCCTGGCGACGATGGGCCGGTTCTCGGCCAGCCTGGCGCACGAGATCCGCAACCCGCTGGCCGCGATCAGCTATGCCACCCAGCTGCTGCAGGAATCCGACGACATCCGCGAAGGCGACCGCCGCCTGCTGCAGATCGTCCACCAGCAGTGCCTGCGCACCAACGGCATCGTCGAGAGCGTGCTTGGCCTGGCGCGGCGCGAACGCGCGCGTCCCGAGCACGTGGATCTGGTCGCAGCGGCGCACGCCTTCGTCCAGGACTACCGCCTGATCGTCACCGACGACAATGCCGAACTGCGGGTCGCCTGCGACCTGGCGTCGGTGCCGGCGGTGGTCGACCCGCGCCATCTGCAGCAGATCCTCACCGCCCTGGTCAACAATGCCGTGCGCTACGGCCGCATGCCCGGCGAACCGGCGCGCATCACCCTGCGCATCGAACAGGACGGCGAGTACCCGACCATCAGTGTGCTCGACCGCGGCCCGGGCATCCCCGAAGCCGTGGCCGCCCAGCTGTTCCGGCCGTTCTTCACCACCTCCGAGAGCGGCACCGGCCTGGGCCTGTACATCGCCCACGAGCTGTGCCGTGCCAACGAGGGCCAGGTGGAGTACGTCGCCGTGCCCGGCGGCGGCGCCTGCTTCCGCGTGCACCTGCCCGCCCGGCACAGCCTGTTGCAGGCTTGACCACGACCAACCGCGCCGGCGGCCCGGTCGCCCCCCCGCTTCCTGATCGGGACCACGTCCTTCGCGTACGGGTTTGAGCGACGGGAGTTGCCAGGCATCGCCGGATTCACCTTGTCCCCGGCCCGTACACCTGCACGTGTAGGCGGCCCTGTTCAGTCGCACGCCGGGCGCCGCTGCCGGCCCTGGCTGCGACCCATCGCTGCGACCGTGAACCGCTGCCCGGCGCACAGTAGGACGCTGCTTTTCCCGGCCAACCAGCCTCGTCAGCCGGGGCAAAAGCTGTCACAATTCGTCACATCCCAACCCGTCGCAGTAGCCAATTTAAATGAGCGAAACGCGAAGCGTGCTGATCGTCGATGACGAACACGACATCCGTGAACTCCTCGTCCTCACCCTTGGCCGCATGGGCCTGCGCACCGACACCGCGCCCAGCCTGGCAGCAGCCCGCGAGCTGCTGGCCGCAGGCCACTACGATCTCTGCCTGACCGACATGCGCATGCCCGACGGTTCCGGCCTGGAGCTGATCAGCGAGATCAACACCCGCTTCCCCGGCACCCCCGTCGCCATGATCACCGCCTTCGGCAACGTCGAGGCAGCGGTCGAGGCGCTGAAGGCCGGCGCCTTCGATTTCGTCAGCAAGCCGGTCGACATCCACGTCCTGCGCGGACTGGTGCGCCAGGCGCTGGAGCTGGGCGAGCGCGCCATAGCCGGCACCGACGACAGCGCCAGCCGCCTGCTGGGCACCTCCGACGCCATGGTCACGCTGCGCAACACCATCGCCAAGGTCGCCCGCAGCCAGGCGCCGGTCAGCATCAATGGCGAGTCGGGCACCGGCAAGGAGCTCGTCGCCCGCACCATCCATGCCCAGGGCGCGCGCGCCAGCGGGCCGTTCATCCCGGTCAACTGCGGCGCGATTCCGACCGAACTGATGGAAAGCGAGTTCTTCGGCCACCGCAAGGGCAGCTTCACCGGCGCCCACAGCGACAAGCCCGGCCTGTTCCAGGCCGCGGATGGCGGCACCCTGTTCCTCGACGAGGTGGCCGAGTTGCCGCTGCCGATGCAGGTCAAGCTGCTGCGCGCGATCCAGGAAAAAAGCGTCCGCCCGGTCGGCGCCTCCAGCGAGGTCCAGGTGGACGTGCGCATCCTCTCGGCCACCCACAAGGATCTGGCCGCGTTGACCGAGAATGGCAGCTTCCGCCACGACCTCTACTACCGCATCAACGTCATCGGCCTGCACGTGCCACCGCTGCGCGAGCGCACCGGCGACCTGCCGCTGCTGTCGGGCGCGATCCTGCAGCGCCTGGCCCATGCCATGCAGCGCCCGGCCCCGCGCCTGGCCGACGACGCCGTTGCCGCACTCGAGGCCTACGCCTTCCCCGGCAATGTGCGCGAACTGGAGAACATCCTCGAACGCGCGCTGGCGATGGCCGACGGCGACCTGATCCATGCCGACGACCTGCACCTGCCGCGCGCAAGTGCCCCCCGGCCCACGGCAACGGCCGCGGCGCCCGCAGCCGCCGCCATCCCGGCGCCAGCCACCGTGCTCCCGCCCGACCCGCGCACCATGAGCCCCTACGAGACCGCCGGCACCGCCCTGCCCTCGTACATCGAGGACATCGAGCGCGCCGCGATCCAGCAGGCCCTGCAGGAAAACCGCTACAACAAGACCAAGACCGCCTCAGCGCTGGGCATCACCTTCCGCGCACTGCGCTACAAGCTCAAGAAGCTCGGGATCGACTGACCCGCGTTCACGGCACGGCCGGGATTTCATGCGTCGCGACCGCCCTGGCCAACCATGCGTCGCCTGCCAGTCGACCCGGCATCGCAATGCGTACCGCGCGCGACCGTCTGTCTGGGCCTGACCCGGGCCGACACCGCACCTCGCGCAGGGATCGCACGGCAGAAGCGGATCCAGATCGAAGCGGGAAAGCCCGGCGCCGCGATGGCGGCGTAGGCAGCCGGGATATGTGCGCCTGGAGCCGTCGTTCGGCCCTGCGCAGTCCTTTTCGCGCGCGCGGGAGAAGGGCACGGCCGCCGGACCACGGCTGCCTTGCCCTCGGCCTCTCCCCGATTGCGGGAAATGGGACAAAACCGTGTTGCCGAGGGTTCGTGCCGGTCAGGTGCCTTCATGATCCGCAAGTGGGTCCCCTCCCCGCCGAAGCGCGCACCAGGACAACCGCCGCCTGCGGCGGCGCGATCCGGCGCAGCTCCGACTTGGGCCTGGAGATGCCGGGGACCGCGGCTACCGGAATGCCTGCCTGTCTGCGATGGCAATCCCCACGGAACCCGGCGGCGACAGCGTCGCTACGCTGATCAGGCACGCGGCCGCCTGACCAGGTGCCGGCGCGACGCAAACACGCCAACTGCGCCAATCAGCGCCCGCCCCGACCGCGACCTTCAGCCCGTGCCCGTATCCGTCGGCCGCTGCGTCGACTTCTCCCGCACGGGCGTCCTGGCGGCTTTCAGCCGCGCCTGCGACCAGTCCATCGGGCGGTTGCCGTCGATCGCGATCCAGCCCTGCGCCAGCGCGTGGGCCGGGTTGTCCAGCACGCTGAAGGCATCGACGTGCGCGCCTGCATCCAGCCCCCACAGGCCCGCCCAGGCGTTGCGGCCGGCGCGCTTGGCGACATACAGCGCGCGATCGGCCGCGCGCATCGCATCCTGCCAGCCACCGCCACCCGGCAGCAGGGGCAGCGACGCCGCGCCGATCGACACCGTGAGCAGCAGCACGCCGCCCTGACCATCGTCCACGCGCAACTGCTCGACCTGCCGGCGCAGGTGTTCGGCCAGTGCGAATGCGGCGGCCTGCGTGGTGTGGCCGCGCGCGACCAGGAACTCTTCCCCGCCCCAACGGGCCACCAGGTCATCGGCGTCACTGGCCGTGCGCAGGCAGGTGGCCACGGCCGCCAGCGCGCGGTCGCCCACGTCGTGACCAAAGACGTCGTTGATGCGCTTGAATTCATCGAGGTCCAGCAGCAGCACCCCCGCGCGGCCGGCATCGGTTGCAGTCAGTGCCTGCAATCGGGGAGTCGCACCACGACGGTTCGGCAGTCCGGTCAGGGGATCGGTGTCGCCCAGCGCCGCCAGTTCCCGCTGGCGACGGCGCCCGCGCAACCACAGTACGAGCGCGGTCGCTGCCAGCAAGGCCAGCAACGCGAACGCGCCGTTGCGCAGCCAGCGTGCGCGCGCTGCCTGCTCACGCGCGACGATCGCACCCGGGGCCATCGTCTGCGCCGCCCCGGCCTGCATCTGTGCCAGCTTGCGGCTGGTGATTTCGCGGTCGTGCAGGCGCGCGCTGTCGCGCGCACGCGTCGCGTAGTCGCGCGCAGCATCGGATTCTCCGGCAGCGGCAGCGGCATCGGCCAGCAGGTACAGGCCTTCGCGCTGCTCGCCCATGTAGCGCCCCTGGTCCGCCAGCGCCTGCGCCTCGCGCGCCAGCGCCAGTGCGTCGTCGGCGCGGCCCAGGTCCAGCGCCGTGCGCGCCAGCCGCTGCAATGTCACCACCTCGCCCGGGCGGTCGCCGGTCGCGCGCTGCTGTGCCAGCGCGTCACGCAGCAGTTGCTCGGCGCCAGCGGGATCACCGCGCGCGCGGCGGATCTCGCCGCGATGGCTGGCGATGCGCAGCTTGACACCCGCCAGTTCCGGGTAGCGGGCCACGCCGGTCTCTGCCTCGACAAACAGCCTGTCGGCCGCGTCGTAGTTGCCCAGCAACAGCTGCGCATAGCCCAGGTCGTACCCCAGCACGACCCCGGGCGGCGGCGGTTGCCTGTGCAGCGACCGGTCCAGGTCGTAGGCCTGCTGCAGGTAGGGCAGCGCCCCGGCGGTGTCGTCGAAATACTCCGAGCGCATGTACGCGATCATCTGCAGGGCATTGATCTCCCGCATCGCATCGCCGCTGGATTTCGCACTGGCACGCACCCGCTCCAGCAGGTCGATCGCGTCGGGCGTGCGACCCGAGCGCTGCAGCAGGCCCGCCGCGCGGATCTGGCCGAATGCACGGATCCGCTCGGGCACTTCCGGCGCATCCAGCAACACCAGAAGCCGCGCCATCGCCGCCTCACCCGCGTCGCCGTCCCCCAGCGTGAACTCGGCATGGCCCAGGCATGCCATCGCCCCGACTGCGATCTCGGGCGACAGCCCCGGCCGCGCCAGCAGGCCTTCGGCGATCGATTTCGCCTCGGCAGGTTGCGACATCGTCGCCTGCTCGCAGCGCGAAACGGCCGCCTGGTCAGGCGACAGTGCCGGCACGGTCTGTGCGGACAGGCCGGCCGCGCAGGGCAGCAGTCCGAAGGCAAGCAGCAGCGGCAGCACGCGCAGGCGTGATGGAGCAGTCATCGCAATCCCCAGCTCGATGGATCCCCGGCGCCCCGCCTCGAACGCCCTTCCCGGGGCCACTATATATAATCGGCCGCTCCGGCGGCCCCGCCCTCGCCTACCGACCGATGCCGCATCCGCGTCCGTCCGCTTCCGCAGCAACGCGCCTGGGCGACTGGTGGCGCGGCATCCCCGTCGACCCCACGCGACT
Source organism: Pseudomonadota bacterium (assembly GCA_023423235.1). GTDB lineage: Bacteria > Pseudomonadota > Gammaproteobacteria > Xanthomonadales > Xanthomonadaceae > Luteimonas. Next base: position 4,038 of record JAFAFY010000066.1, on the reverse strand, counting down.
GCGCAACGCCGCGATGCTGCAGGCGGTGCTGGTGTTCTCCGGCCTGTACCAGCCGCTGTCCACCGCGCTGGGCTGGTGGCGGATCGGCGGCATGATCGACCCGGTCAGCCTGACGCTGGCCGCCATCAACACGGTCCTGCTGTGGACCTGGTTCGTGCTGCTGCGGCGCGGCGCCTTCATCTGGGCGGCCGGCGGCTTCGTCGCTTCCAGCCTGCTGTTGCTGAGCATCGCCTACCTGCGCTGGGGGCTGGCGCTGCAGCAGCCGCAGCAGTTGCTGCAACTGGTGCCGGTGCTGATTGGCGGCGTGCTGCTGGGCAGGCCGGTGCTGTGGGGCGCGGTGGCCTGGCTGGCCACGCTGATCGCCATCGGCGCCTGGCACGATGCGGGCCAGCAACTGTTCCAGACCCACGCCATCGCCGCCGCCGCCAGCAACGCAAGCGGCGCCGTGGCCGGCATCGCGCTGGCGGCCTTCGTCATCGACCAGGCCCTGATCACCCTGCGTACCAGCCTGGCCCTCGCCCGACGCCGCGGCAACGACCTCGCCCGCTCGCGCGACCGCCTGCAACTGGAGATGCAGGAACGCGAACGCCAGCGCGACCAACTGGTGCACGCGCAGAAACTGGAAAGCGTCGGCCGCCTGGCCAGTGGCGTTGCCCACGACTTCAACCACCTGCTGACCCTGGTGCTGGGCTACGCCGCCCGGGGCCGTAGCAGCGACGATCCCGTCCAGCTCAAAGCCGCGTTGCAGGGCGCCGAGACCGCCGCCCGCCGCGCCACTGCCGTCTCCCGCCGGCTGCTGGATTTCAGCCGCCAGGAAGCCACCCGGCTCGAAGCCTTCGACCCCAGCCAGGCCGTCGCCGACATGCAGCCCATGCTGCGGCAGGCATTCCCGCCGGACATCCGCATCCACCTGCAGTTGAGCGAGGCCCCCGGCCTGATCCACTTCGACCGCGCCCAACTCGAATTGATCCTGCTCGGCATCGCCACCAACGCCGCCCAGGCCATGCCCGGCGGCGGCGATTTCACGGTGATCGTCACCCGACGCGACGACGGCCATGTCGAGATCGCCGCCCGCGACACCGGCGCCGGCATGGACGAGGCCACCCGCGCCCGCTGCCTGGAACCGTTCTTCACCACCAAGCCCAGCGGCCAGGGCACCGGCCTGGGCCTGGCCGTCGCCAACAACCTGGTCCAGGCCGGCGGCGGCCGGATCGAGGTCGACAGTGCACCTGGGCAGGGCAGCACGTTCCGGATCGTGTTGCCGGTGCTCGGCGCTACCCCGCCTGCGCCAGCTTCGTCGCGGCGCTGACGCTCCGGCAACCGCATGGCGCCGCCGTGCGGATCGGTCGGCACCAGAACACGGGCGATACATCACTGCCAGTATCGATCCGCCACCCTTCCCGGGTCATCTCCGGACTCCTCAACCAACGCTTCGAACCGAGGAACCGCCCTGGGAAGCCTGTCCCAGCCCGTCCTGCCTCGGCCCTTCATCCACGCTACAATCACGGCATCCATCGGTGCACAGAGGCCTCGAACATGAAGCCAACCCCGAGCGAACATGCCCTGCAATGGTATCGGCAGCACCGCCGTGAGAACTTCGCGGCCAGCCAGAGACTTGAGAACATCATCGCGCCGGTCACGCGCGCCAACAGCAGCCAGTCCTTGCCTACCCGTAACGAGTTGCTGGACAAGTACATGGGGCGGCGTCCCCGCTGATGCGCGACAAATATGGCGCCGGCGATGACGTGTACTGCTGGCCCGGAACAACGGTTCTGAAGAACCGGCTCGGCATCATGGATGCTGCGACCCTGGAGCAGGCCGAAGCCGAATTTGCCGCCGTCGCCGTGCAGACCATCGAAATCACCGCACCGCCTTTCGATGCGGCATACCTGCAACACCTGCACCGGCAACTGTTCGCCGACGTCTACGACTGGGCTGGCCTGTTCCGTACCGTGGACATCTCCAAGGCGGGCACGCGATTCTGTACCGCGACGCGCATTGCGCCCGAACTGGCGAAAGCGCTTGATCTGCTGGACCGACCCGAAGTCGCCCGCTTGTCGCGGTCGCGACTCGTTGCCCACGTCGCGGAATGCTATGGCGAGGTGAACATGGTCCACCCATTCCGTGAAGGCAATGGGCGCGCGCAGCGGCTCTTCTTCGAACACTGGCTTCTCGCACACGGCATCGGCGTGTCCTGGGAGCGCGTGCATCACGACGAATGGGTCGCGGCATGCATCGCCGCCGTCGCTTGCGACTACAGTGGACTGGCCGCCATCTTCGATCGGTGCATGGCCCCTATCTAAGGCATCACCGCGTCTGGCCGTACCACGCAGCCACCATCGACATGCGTCAACTGGCAAAGCCGATGCGGAGATCGCCGCCCGCGACACCGGCCCGGGCATGGACGAGGCCACCCGCGCGCGCTGCCTGGAGCCCTTCTTCACCACCAAGCCCAGCGGCCAGGGCACCGGCCTGGGCCTGGCCGTCGCCAACAACCTGGTCCAGGCCGGCGGCGGCAGGATCAAGGTCGACAGTGCACTTGGGCAGGGCAGCACGTTCCGGATCGTGTTGCCGGTGCTGGCGGGCCTGGGCGGCGCGGCCCGGGAGCTGGCGCGGTAGTCGTCTACTGGAGCAACGAGCGTTGCCAACGGCCGGACCGGCTGCAGGGGCTACAGCGGAGGAACCAGAGGAAGCTTCTGCCCTCCCTGTTCCTGGCCAGTACGCCCCGACGGCACCCGCTGCTGGCTCAGAACTCGAAGTAATAAGGCGTGCTGTCGACCGTCTCCACCACGCGACAGCCGCCGGAAGCTTCCTTGCACGCCTGCATCGCCAACCGCCGCGCCTGGTTCAGCCTGCCGCCGAAACCGGCGTGGAAGCGGCCGTCGCTGCCACGGGCGATGGCAAAATGACCATTGCCGCCCCACAGGCCCACGGTGCAATTGCGGCCGCCCTTGTGTTCGCATTCGCGAATCGCATAGCCTTCCGCCTCCTCACGCGAACTCGCGCGCTGGCTGCCGTAGGCATAGCCATGCTGCCCGTCGTCCGTCTGCCAGAAGGCGATCGCGGCGAACGATTGCGCCATGTAGCCAGGGCCACGCACCGCAGGCGTCTCCAGCACCTGTCCCGGCGCGGAGTAGCCAGTCCCGAACATCACTTCCGGCGGCGGGGACACGCAAGGCAGCCCGCCCATGCAGGGCATGTTGTAGATCGGCGGCGGGTTCCCCTGCGCCATCGCGGGTTGCGACAGCAAGACAGCGGCCACTGCCACGGCAGGGGCCAGCGCGACAAGCAATCGGGTGGTGGATCGCATCATTGGTTCCCCTGTCTCATATCCGGCCCATGCGGCAACGTGGATTCAAGCCGGTGGATTCAATACCGGCTCGCAACATCGCAGTGCAATGCTGCGACAAAGAAGAGGCCGTCCTGCATCCCGGAACCCAGCGCAAACGGGTACCGGACCAGCTCTCGACCAACCGTCGCTGCGCGCCGGTGATGGTGGCGAAGTCGGTGGCATGAGGCAAGTCAGGTCGGGGGAGCCCATCGGAGAGATTCCCGACGAGAAACTGACCGGAGCCCGCCAGGCTTGAGCGGCTACCAGCTGACAGGCGCAGCGCAAAGCGACCTGCGCAGCATCATTCGCTACACGCGCAAGCAATGGGCGATCTGATCAGCAACGGTCCAGCAACGCCCTTCCCCCGCATGCGGGGGGGAAGGTGCCTGGAGGGCGGATGGGGGCGCCTGGCCCTCATCCCGATCTTCTCCCGCGTGCGGGAGACGGGCGATAGCCGCGTTGCTGAATCTCCGTGCGCCGGATAAGTGGCTTGCTTCGCCAGATCGGAAGCACGCGCCCTGTCCGGGCAGCGCCCCACCGTGACCCACATCACACGAAACGGCAGCGTCACTTCCGGACGTGCCGCGCAGTGTCACAAATTGTCCCGATTCCGCCGGTCTTCGCATCCGGACTGTGACCACTCCGGCAACAAGCACGTCGGCGCATCCGGAACAGAGTTGGCACGGCTTGTGCATACATCACCCGTG
>JAFAFY010000364.1 GCA_023423235.1 Pseudomonadota bacterium | reverse complement strand
GTTTAACCGTGAAAACGCATGCACCCACTGCGTGCGCCATGGTCGCCTGCGCAAGCGGCAAGGACGCAATCAGCGGCGACGACGTCGGGCGCGTGCCTTGCCGGACCACCGCCTGTGTGCAGGGCAGAAAGCTTGTCCACGGAAGAACACCTCGCGGCATCCGTTCCGCCACGCCTGCAACACCGGCGCCCGCACCGAGCATCCAATACGCCGGGCCCGGCATGGCCGGGCAGCCGGCGCCGGATCGAAGGTGGCCGCGCGTCGCGCACAGCGACACGGCATGCACGCCAGTGCGTGGCCGGCAGTTGGTCCCTGTCAGATGCAGATGCGCACTACCCGGCTGTGGCAGGCAGGCCCTAGACTCCGCCGCAACACCACACCGTCGGTCATACCCACATGCATGCTTGGTACCTGCACGACCCCGCGCGCAACCTGCGTCTCGGACCGCTGGACGACGACACCGCACGGAGCGAAGCCGCGCGCAATCCGTCACTGCTGGCCTGGCGCGAGGGCATGGGCGACTGGCTACCGGTACGCAGCGTGGCCGAGTTGGGCGGCGGTGCTGCCTCTGCCGGTGCGGTGACCCCGCCGCCGCTGCCGCACACCGGACCGGTCGCCGGCGCCGACGACATCGACTTCCACATCCATGGCCAGGAAATGCAGTTCGTCGAGGTGGAACTCGACCCGGGCGAAAGCGCGATCGCCGAAGCCGGCGCGCTGATGTTCAAGGATGCGGCGGTACGCATGGACACGCTGTTCGGCGACGGCTCGCACAGCGGCCAGGGCGGCGGTTTCATGGACAAGCTGCTGTCGGCCGGCAAGCGCGTGATCACCGGCGAGAGCCTGTTCACCACCATGTTCACCCACACCGGCAACGGCAAGGGACGCGTCGCGTTTGCCGCACCCTATCCCGGCACCGTGCTGGCGATGAAGCTGGCCGACCACGGCGGCCGCATCATCTGCCAGAAGGACAGCTTTCTTGCCGGCGCGCGCGGGGTGCAGATCGGCGTGCATTTCCAGCGTCGCATCCTCACCGGCCTGTTCGGCGGCGAGGGCTTCATCATGCAGAAACTCGAAGGCACCGGCTGGGTGTTCGTGCATGCCGGCGGCTGCGTGATCGAACGCGAGCTTGCCGCGGGCGAACGCCTCGACGTGGACACCGGCTGCGTGGTGGGCTTCCACGCCAGCGTCAGCATGGACGTGCGTGCGGTGGGCGGGGTCAAGAGCATGTTCTTCGTCGGCGAGGGCGTGTTCCTCGCCACCCTGACCGGACCGGGCAAGGTCTGGCTGCAGTCGCTGCCGTTCTCGCGCCTGGCCGGACGCATGCTGGCCGCCGCGCCCCAGGGCGGCGGCCAGAACCGCGGCGAGGGCTCGGTGCTTGGCGGCTTCGGCCGCCTGCTCGACGGCGACAACCGCTTCTGAGGCCGCGCCGGCACCTGTCCCCATGCGCGCCTGCCGACACGCGCGCAGCCGCCGCGGCAACATTTGCGTCCACCGCATCTGCCCCGTTGCCGCACCAGTTCCACCGACATTCGCACCCATGGAGCCACGTCGATGAGCCAACTCGTTGCCTGTCCCGTCTGCCAACGTCAGATATCCACCGCCGCCGCAGCCTGCCCGGGCTGCGGCCACCCCCGCAGCGCCGCTGACAACGCAGACAGTCGTCACGATGTCGGCCGGACCATCGGCAAGGTCGCGACCGTCGCCGGCGCCGCCTACGTGGTGCCATGGATCGTGCGGCTGATCGTCGCGGTGGTCGCGATCGTGGTGTTTGGATACTTCATCTTCCGCTGAGCACCGCGGCCCGCCCGGCCATCGCGTGTGCGCATTGCCGCACCTGATTGGCACGAACATTCAGCAACACGGTATCGCCCCCACTCCCGCATGCGGGAGTGGGTTGGGGTAAGGGCGAAGCGCCCCCATCCGCCCTTCGGGCACCTGTCCGGCCCGGCGCCGCCGCGGGCGTTCGATCGACCTGCGCGGCAATGCCGCGCAAGCAGGCCATCCCCACCCCCCGCATGCGGGGGAAGGCAACTGGGAAGATCGTGCCAATCAGATTGCTGCATGCGATCTGCACTGCCCACGCCATCGTCTTCAGGCCACCGCCGCCCCGGTTTCGAGGCAGCGCGCGATCGCAGCGCGCAGATCCGGGTGCGGTGGCAACACGATCGCGAACGTCTGCTGCAGCAGTCCGATCACCGCATCAACGTCGTCGAGCGCGCGGTGCCGGCTCGGCGCGCCGATGCGATGCACGCTGTAGCGGCCGTTGTGCAGCGTGTGGCGGACGCCGGGACCGGTGCGCGCGACGCGAAGCTGGTCGCGGAAAGGCGATTGCGGATGCGTGGACACGTACCAGTTGCCCACTTCATCGTCGATCTCGGCCTGCGGCTGCAGGTCGAAGCGGTACAGCGCGCGCCAGGTGCCGGCGACCTGCGCGTGCAGCATCCAGCCGTCGCCATGCGGAGTAATGCGAAAGGGCTCGTGCGGTGTCGCCTGCGGCGCATCGCTGTCCAGACGCAACGGCGTGGTCGGCACCATGCCGCCGAACCCCACGTCGACCAGCCAGGAGGCGCCGTCGCGTTCCACGAGCAGCGCCATGTGGGTGCGCGCTGTGTGCGCATCTTCTGGCCCGCCCAGCAGCACACGCCCGCTGATGCCGCGCGCGTCGAAGCCGAGCTGCCGCAGCAACGCCAGGAACAGGGTGTTGAGTTCGTAGCAGTAACCGCCGCGTCCCTCAAGCAGCAGCTTGCGTTCGAGCGCAGGCAGGGCCAGCGGCACCGGCATGTGCAGCAGCGTCGCCAGGGTTTCGAACGGGAATGCCTGCGTATGCCGCAGCTGCAGCGTGCGCAGGGTCGCCAGGGTCGGCGGCGGCGCATGGGCGAATCCGAGCCGCTGCAGATACCGCGCGGCATGACTGAGACTGGTGGCCATCGTGTCGCTCCATCGCTTGCGATGGCCGGCACGGTGCGGCCTCAACCGCGGTTGAGGTCAAGCGACGGGCGTGACGAAGGCACGCCGCTGCCACGCCCGTTGCGACATCCGCGCCGCGACGCGGGCCGGGACAGCGAGCGCGTCCCGTCCCGCGCACGAACTTTCAGCCGGGCGTATGCCGGTACACCAGCACCGGGATCGTCGAATGGGTCAGCACCTTCGCCGTCACGCTGCCCAGCACCAGCGCCTTGACGCCGCGCCGGCCATGCGAGGCCATGGCGATCAGGTCGCACCCGCCACTGGTCGCCGCCTCGATGATCGCCTCGTGCGGATCGTCGCCGGTCGCCATCACGGTGTCGCAGATCAGGCCGAGCGCCGTGGCCTTTTCTTCGCCGCGCAGCAGGCGCTGCTCGGCCTCGCGCCGCGCATGGCGGTCGTAGGCATCACGGGTTTCGGCGACCTGCTCGGGCGCGAAGGCGATCAGGTGGAACGGCTCGATCACCGTCAGCAGGGTGACCCGCGCGTTGAGCGCATTGGCCAGGGCCAGCGCTTCGTCGACGGCGTACTCGGACAACGTGGAACCATCGGTTGGAACCAGAATATGCGTGTACATGGCGAATCCTCCTCCGGTGGGTCAGCCCAGAGTGTGTGCCGCCGGCGGCGCCGGCATTGATCCTGGTCAACCTGCGGGCAATGCGGCGCCCGCGCGTGTCTGCCGGAGGCCACGATGAATACGGCGCAGTCGATTGGCACGGCGCCTGCGAACGAAGAACCCGCACACCTCTCCCGGAATCCGTGCAATGCACGCGACGCATCGCCCCCTCGTCCTGCTGCTCGCCCTGTCAGCTGGCGCCGCACATGCCCATGGTGGCGGCCTGGACCGGCATGGATGCCACCAGGACCGACGCAACGGCGACTACCACTGCCACCGCGCGCCGGGCCCCGGATCGACGCCGGCACCGGCGCCGCCCACACCGCGCCAGCAACTGCAGGGTGCCCGATCCGGTCCACAACCGACCCGGATCAGCCCTGCAACGCCACAGGGCGCCTTCCGCAACTGCAGCGAGGCGCGCGCGGCCGGCGCGGCGCCCGTGCATCGTGGCGATCCCGGCTACGGCCCGCACCTGGATCGCGACAACGACGGCGTCGGCTGCGAGCCGTATCGCGGGCGCTGAACCCTGCGGCGTCGCTTCCTCCGGGTCACGCGCGGATCACCCGCCTCGCGGCATCCTGCCGTGCCCGACCACGCAGAGAATCCCCATGAAGATGCTGAAGATCTTCGCCGCCGGCGCCCTGAGCTATTTCGCCTACAAGGCCTGGCAGCGGCACCAGGCGGCGCAGGCCGACGCGCGGCTCGACGACAACAGCCACACGCCGCCGCATGGCGAAGCACTGCTGGTCGATGTCTCCGCCGATGACACGCCTGCGGCAACCCGGCCCGGCGCGCAGGCCAGCCGGGGATTCGGCGAGGCCTGAGCGTCCGCGATCACGCCCCCCGATGGCGGACTGGCCTCCCGCTAGTACCTTGCCGGTTGACCGATCGTGCAGACGCTGTCGCTGGACGCACGGCAGCAGGCCCGAGGCGCGGTGGCCTGCAGGCGTCAAGCCGGCGTCATGCACGCACCCTAGGCTGCGGCTGCGCTTCCTCTCCGCAGCCAGGACTCCCATGTCGAACCGGACATCTGTCATTGCCACCGCACTGCTGCTCTCGGCATGCCAGCAGCATGCCGACCCGGGTGAACCGGCGAAGGCGCCGCCGCCAACCGCCGCCGCGGCAGCGACGCCGATGGCGCGGCCGGCAGCCGAGCCACGCCCCAGCCGCGCCAGCTGGACCGGCAAGCACAACGGCACGCTGGGATTCGACTCGGCCAAATGCACGCTGTTCAACGGCCGCATCATCCACTTCGTCTCGCCCGCGGGTGCCAGCGATGCGTTTCCGCGCATCGACGGCACCGAGGCCTCACCCGGCGCATGGGTGTTCAACATCCTCCCGGGCGCCTCGGTGGCCGAAGGCTTCAGCGGTTCCGGCAGCGCGACGTCGAGCTCGGCCCGGGACATCGTGATCCATGGCAAGCTGCTGGACGGCCCCAGCATCACCAGCGGCGACATCCAGACCGTGGAAGCGGAGGCACGGATCGCCTGCACGGCGGTCGACGATCTGGGCAACTTCTAGGGTGGGTGCCGCATGTCGGGAGAGAGTCCACGCGATGCGCAGGCGATCGGCGCGCTGATCGACCTGCGCCTGCCTGCGGCTGACCGCTGCGGCAGGCTACGCAGGCCGCAGCGGACATGAGGACGTTGGTACTGGGCGGCTACGGCAATTTCGGCGCCCGCATCTGCCGCGCGCTGGCGGGGGATCCCGCCATCGAACTGCTGGTCGGCGGCCGCGACGCGAGCCGCGCCCGGCAACTCGCCGAAGCGCTGGGCGGCGGTGCCGGAGGCATCGCCATCGACTGCTCCGCCGCCGACTTCGACCAGCAACTTGCGGCACGCGACATTGCACTGGTGATCCACACCGCCGGCCCGTTCCAGGCGCAGTCGTATGTGGTGGCCGAAGCGACCGCGCGCGCAGGCGCGCACTACATCGACCTGGCCGACGGCCGGCGCTTCGTCTGCGATTTCCCGTCCGCCCTGCAGTCTGCATTCCGGCAGGCGGGGCGCGTGGCGATCAGCGGCGCCAGCACGGTACCGGCGCTGTCGTCGGCCGTCATCGAACACCTCACCGAAGGCTGGCAGGCACTGCACACCGTCGACACCTGCATCGCACCGGCGCAGACCGCGCCACGCGGCAGGGCCACGCTGGCGGCGGTGTTGAGCTACTGCGGCAAGCCGATCGATGTCTGGCGCCGCGGCGCGTGGACGCAGTCGCGCGGATGGGCCGCGCCCACGCGCGTGACGTTCAAGCGCCTGCGGCCGCGCATCGGCGCCCTGTGCGACATCCCCGACCTGGAACTCTTCCCCGCACGCTACGCGGTGCGCGACACGGTGATGTTCCGCGCCGCGCTGGAAGTCGCCGCCACCCAGCGCATATTCGCGGCGTTGGCGTCGCTGCATCGCATCGGCCTGTTGCCGCGCCCCGAACGCCTGGCCGGATCCATCGATCGCATCAGCGGCCTGGCCGATCCACTCGGCACGGCGCTCGGCGGCATGGTCGTGCGTGTCGAGGGCCTGGGCAGCGACGGCCGCCCCGCGCGACGCGCCTGGCATATCGCGGCCGACCACGACCACGGCCCCGAAATCCCCTGCATGGCCGCGGTGCTGCTGGCGCGCAGGCTGGCTACCGGCGGAACGCTTGCTGCCGGTGCCTACACCGCGGCAGGCCTGCTGCCACTGGCCGCGTTCGCGCCCGAGTTCGCCAGGTGGGGCATGGCGACGGACGTGGAACCGGAGCCTGCTGCCTGAATGCAGTTGCCGCGATGCGTGGGTCCATCGCGTTCGCAGCGGCGGGCGGCTCGCCCATGACCGGGGCCGGGAGCGGCTACGCCGGCAACCACGTCCTCAGGAAGGATGCGCGGGCGTGGATGCGCCCCAGTGCCAGGCCTGGCCCAGTTGCTCGCGCATGTAGTCGATGAAGACGCGGACACGCGGCGCGAGGTGTCGGCCATGCGGGTACACCGCATGCAGCGGCGCCGCCGGCACTGCGTAGTCGGGCAGCAGGCGACGCAGGCGTCCGGCGTCGATGTCCGCACCCACGTCCCAGATCGATTTCAGGGCGACCCCCATGTCCTGCAGCGCCCAATCGTGGACAGCCTCGCCGTCGTTGCTGATCAGGGCACCGTGCACCCGCACGGCGGTGTGCGAAGTGCCGGTGAATGACCACTCCGCCTGCGGCTGGTCACCGATCAGCAGGCAGCGGTGGCGCACCAGATCCTTCGGATGCAGGGGCGTTCCGTGCGCCTCCAGGTAAGCGGGCGATGCGCAGACCACGCGGTAGTTGGGCGCCAGCTCCCGGGAAAAATACGAGGAATCTTCCAGCGCGCCAAAGCGCACCGCGATGTCCAACCCGCTGTCAACCAGGGCCAGCACGGTGTCGGTGAGCACCAGCTGTGCCGTCAGGTGCGGATGGCGCCGCTGGAATTCGCCCAGCAGCGGCGCGATCCTGCGCCTGCCCAGCGCCGCCGGCGCGGTGATCCGCAAGAGCCCCTCGACAGTCTCTCTCTGGTGCGAGAGCAGGGCTTCGGTCTGGTCGACTTCCTCCAGGATGCGCTGGGCGCGCGCGTGCAGGACCGCGCCGTCCTCGGTCAAGGTCAGGCGTCGCGTCGTGCGCTGCAGCAGCCGGATTCCCAGGTCGGCCTCGAGCTGTGCGAGCCGCTTGCTGGCGACCGGCGGGGAGATTCCCAGTTCGCGCGCGGCTGCAGTCAACGAGCCGGCAGACACGATCCGTACGAAGAGCCTGAGCAGGGAGAGGTCGCCCAGCATGATCCATTATTTCCGATTCGGAAATTATCCATTAACGATTGCCGATATTAATTCCCATCGGAGAAGACAGTAAGCTCGTCAGGGCGCGTCACACCCGCTTTCACTGCACACCCAGGAGGCGCCCATGGCCCCACGACGTGCATTCCCGCGTTCCCGACCCGCCACAACCCACACGTCCGCGCTGTTCCGCCACCGCGACGGCGTGACGGGGCACCGATGACCGCGCCGGGACATTCCAGCGGTGCCCACGGCGGTACCGCGGCGCTGGGCAATGGGCGCCGTACAAATCGCAGCGGCGCTGCGGACTGGCCGGTTTCTGGTCTGCATCCGCAGCGCGTGGATGACGCCGGGTACGACCCGGGAAACACGCAACATGCGGCGCGCGACCGAAGCGGGCCACTGGCCGATCGTCGGCATGGGCTTGCTGCCGGCAGGAGACCATGGGCCGCATGGCCCGCGGATGCAGGACTCCGGCCTGCACCGGCCAAGTCAACGACCGGTGGTGCCATCGATCGCGGCTGCCGACCGCCCGCGCGCTCGGGCAGCGGTATGACGATCGCCGGGACGGCTCCTCGTCCGCATCGCGGAGCGCGCCGATGATCTCCAGGCGCGACTTCATGTCCGGGCTGGCACTCGGCGGCACGGCCATGGCTGTCGCAGGCGTCGTGCCAGCCACTGCACACAACCCTGCGCTTGCCGCAGCAACCCATCGGCCACCCCATCAAGGAATCACGTCCATGCCCTTCTCATTCTCCGGACAACGCGTCCTCGTCGTCGGTGGCAGCTCCGGTATCGGCGAAGCCGCCGCCACCGCGTTCGCCAATGCCGGCGCGGACGTCGTCATCGCTTCGCGCACGCAATCCAGGCTCGATGCGGCCGCGGCCAGGATCGGGCATGGCGCCACTGCCGCAGTGCTCGACACGGCCGACAACGCCGCGATCGAAGCCTTCTTCGCCGCATCCGCGGGTTTCGACCACGTGGTGATCAGCGCCGCGCAGACGCCCGGCGGGCCGGTACGCGAACTGCCGCTCGACGATGCCTACGCCGCGCTCGACAGCAAGTTCTGGGGCGCTTACCGGGTGGCGCGTGCCGCGCGCATCCATCCGCGCGGCACGCTGACCTTCATCTCCGGCTTCCTCAGCGTGCGCCCGGGCGCCTGGGTATTGCAGGGCGCGATCAATGCCGCGATCGAAGCCCTCGGCCGCGGCCTGGCGCTGGAACTCGCGCCGCAGACGATCCGCGTCAACACCGTCTCGCCCGGGCTGATCGCCTCGCCGCTGTGGGACCGCATGCCCGAGGCCGACCGCCAGGCGATGTACGACCAGGCCGCGGCCACGCTGCCGGCGCGTGCGCTGGGCCGGCCTGAGGACATCGCGAACGCCATCCTCTATCTCGCGGCCACGCCGTATGCGACCGGTTCGACGGTGCTCGTCGACGGGGGCGCGGCGATCGCGTGAGTACCGTGAGCATCCCCTCGCGATCCGGTACCGGAGACATCCCATGAAAGCTGCATCCGTCGGCCTCGTGCTCGCCTGCCTGGCGGCGATTCCATCGCTGCCGGTGCACGCCGGCGACATCCTGGTCCACGGTGGCCACGTGATGACGTTCGAACCCGCGCTTGGCGACATCGACGGTGGCGAGGTACTGATCCGCGATGGCCGCATCGCCGCCGTGGGACGCGATCTCGAGGCACCCGGTGCGCAGCGGATCGACGCACGCGGCGCGGTGGTGCTGCCCGGTTTCGTCGACACCCACTCGCACCTGTACGTCACCACGATGCGCGGCCAGTTCCGCAACTCCGGAGGCAAGTTCTTTCCGGTCTCGTCGAAGCTCGCCGCGGCGATGCGCCCCGACGACGTGCGCGTGGCCATGTACACCGGCGCGCTGGAAC
>JAFAFY010000339.1 GCA_023423235.1 Pseudomonadota bacterium | reverse complement strand
AGTCCGGCTTGGCCGTGCCGGCCATGATCCCGGGGATCTCGCGGAACTGCCGTCGCACTTCCTCGACCACCGCGCCGGCGGCGCGGCCGACCGCTTCCATCGCCATCGCGCCGAACAGGTAGGGAATCAGGCCACCGATGAACAGGCCGATGATGACCGCCGGATCGGCGAGGTCGAAGCGGAACTCGGTGCCCGGATACTTCGCCTCCAGGTTGTGGGTGAAGTCGGCGAACAGCACCAGCGCTGCCAGCGCCGCCGAGCCGATGGCATAGCCCTTGGTCACCGCCTTGGTGGTGTTGCCCACGGCGTCGAGCGGGTCGGTGATGTCGCGCACTTCCGAGGGCAGCTCGGCCATCTCGGCGATGCCGCCGGCGTTGTCGGTGATCGGGCCGTAGGCGTCGAGCGCGACGATCATGCCGGCCATCGACAGCATCGCGGTGGCGGCAATCGCGATGCCGTACAGCCCGCCGAGTGCGAAGCAGGCCCAGATGGCGATGCACACCGCGATCACGGGCATCGCCGTCGATTTCATCGACACGCCCAGTCCGGCGATGATGTTGGTGCCATGGCCGGTGGTCGAGGCCTGGGCGATGTGCCGCACCGGCTTGTACTGGGTGCCGGTGTAGTACTCGGTGATCCAGACGATCGCCCCGGTCAGCACCAGTCCGATCAGCGCGCAGACGTAGAGGTTGGTGGCGCCATGGCTGTTGTCGGCCATCAGCTGGGTGGTGATGGGCCAGAACAGCGCGGCGGCGATCACGCCCGAGACGATCACGCCCTTGTACAGCGCGCCCATGATCGAGCCGCCCGGTTTGACCCGCACGAACAGCGTGCCGACGATCGAGGCCAGGATCGACGCGCCGCCCAGCACCAGCGGATACAGCACGCCGTTGCCGCCGACGGTCGCTGCCATCAGGTAGCCCAGCAGCATCGTCGCGATCACCGTGACCGCGTAGGTCTCGAACAGGTCGGCCGCCATGCCCGCGCAGTCGCCGACGTTGTCGCCGACGTTGTCGGCGATCACCGCCGGGTTGCGCGGGTCGTCCTCGGGAATCCCGGCCTCGACCTTGCCCACCAGGTCCGCGCCCACGTCCGCCCCCTTGGTGAAGATGCCGCCGCCCAGGCGCGCGAAGATCGAGATCAGCGAACTGCCGAAGGCCAGCCCGACCAGCGCGTGCAGCGCGGTCTCGCCCGCGATGCCGAAGCGCGGCAGCAGCCACCAGTAGCCGGCGACGCCGAGCAGGCCAAGCCCGACCACCAGCATGCCGGTGATCGCACCGCCGCGGAACGCCACGTCCATCGCCGGGCCGATACCGCGTCGCGCGGCCTCGGCGGTGCGCACGTTGGCGCGCACCGAGACGTTCATGCCGATGTAGCCGGCCGCGCCCGAGAGCACCGCGCCAAGCAGGAAGCCGATGCCGGTGGCCCAGCCCAGGAACAGACCGATGAGCACGAACAGCACCACGCCCGCGACCGAGATCGTCAGGTACTGGCGGTTGAGATAGGCGCGTGCGCCTTCCTGGATCGCGCCGGCGATCTGCTGCATGCGTTCGTTGCCGGCCGCTTGCCGGTTGATCCAGCCGGCGGAGATCACGCCGTAGAGGATTGCGATGGCGGCACAGCCCAGTGCCAGCCACAAACCGTGTTGCTCGAGCATGGAACCCCTCCCAGAGTCGGTATGCCAAGACAGGACAGCGGTGGTGCCGGCCGACTATGGCACAGCGCGGGAGGGTGTGGATATCGGCGCTGGCCCGGGGTTGCGCGCGGACGAGTGCCCGATGCGCATCCTGCAGGCGCAGGCGGGCAACCGGCACCCGTGCGCCGGTCGCCTGGGCTCAAAGTCGAAGGTTGCCGTGCGTCTCGATTCCGATCAGGGACCTTGGCCGAAGGGTCGGCGCGATCACCCTTCCCACACGGCCAGTTTCTTCGCCACCGCCACGTTCTTCAGCGCCACGTACGCGGGTACGCCGTCGCGGCCGTAGGGCGGATAGGCCTCGCCGCGGATCAGCGGTTCCAGGTAGCGGCGCGCGGCGGCGGTGATGCCGTAGCCGTCCTTGCGGATGAAGCCGGCCGGCATGGTCTTCTCGTGGTTGGCCACCTTGTGCAGCGGGGCGCTGTCGATCTTCCAGCGGTAGGGCGCATGCGAGGTGCGCGCGATCACCGGCATGGTCGCGTTGCGACCTTCCAGTGCGAAGCGCACCGCTGCCTCGCCGACCGCCATCGCCTGCGCCAGGTCGGTTTTCGATGCGACGTGGCGCGCGGAACGCTGCAGGTAGTCGGGCAGGGCAAAGTGGACCTTGAGGCCAAGCCCGGACTTCACCCGGCCGGCGAGATAGGCGGCCACGCCGCCGAGCTGGGCATGGCCGAAGGCATCGCTGCCGCCGCCGGCATCGGCGACGAAGCGGCCGTCCGCGGTGCGGATGCCTTCGCTGGCAACGACGACGCAGTAACCCACGCGCTCCACCACGCGCTGCACCTTGGCAAGGAATTCCGCCTCGTCGAAGGCGCGCTCCGGAAACAGGATCAGGTGCGGCGCGGCATCGGGACCGTCGCCGGCAAGCCCGGCGGCGGCGGCCAGCCAGCCGGCATGCCGGCCCATGGCCTCGTAGACGAACACCCGGGTCGAGGTCTCGGCCATCGCCGCGACATCCAGCGCGGCCTCGCGTACCGAGACCGCGGTGTACTTGGCCGCCGAGCCGAAGCCCGGGCAGCAGTCGGTCACCGCGAGATCGTTGTCGATGGTCTTGGGTACGCCGATGCAGGTCAGCGGGTAGTCGAATTCGGCGGCGAGCTGCGAGACCTTGAGCGCGGTGTCGGCGGAATCGTTGCCGCCGTTGTAGAGGAACCAGCGCACGTCGTGCGCGCGCAGCACCTCGAGCAGGCGCTGGTACTTCGCGCGATCGGCCTCGACCGACTTGAGCTTGTAGCGGCAGGAGCCGAACGCGCCGCCGGGCGTGTGCGCCAGCGCGCGGATCGCGGCGATCGGTTCCTTCGAGGTGTCGATCAGCTGCTCGCGCAGCGCGCCGAGGATGCCGTTGCGCGCGGCCAGCACCTTGATGCGCTTCGCGCGCGCGGCCTGGATGACCGCGGAGGCGGTGGCGTTGATCACGGCGGTGACGCCGCCGGACTGGGCGTAGAGCAGGGTTCCGCTGGGCATCGTGGCGCGCTCGAAAGTCTGCAGGGACGGGATACGGTAAGCTGGCGCCGCCGTTCGGCGCGTTCCGGCCAGTGTACGCCGGCCCCGCCACGGTCCCCCCACCCTGCGAGGAGCGTTCGATGCGTCTGGTACTTCTTGGTGCGCCCGGTTCGGGCAAGGGCACACAGGCGGCCCGGTTGAAGGACTACCTGCACGTGCCGCACATCTCCACCGGCGACCTGCTGCGCGCCGAAGTCGCCGCGGGTTCGCCGCTGGGCCTGCAGGCCAAGGAAGTCATGGCGCGCGGCGACCTGGTGTCCGACGAGATCCTGCTGGGCATGCTGGAAGACCGTTTCTCGCGCGAGGACACCAAGGCCGGCTTCATCCTCGACGGCTACCCGCGCAACCTGGCCCAGGCCGCCGCGCTCGATGCGCTGCTGTCGCGGCTCGGGCAGAAGTTCGACGCCGCGGTGCAGCTGGAAGTGGACAACGAGCAGATCGTCGATCGCCTGGCCGGCCGCGCCAAGGCTGAAGGCCGCGCCGACGACAGCCCGGAATCGGTGCGCCACCGGCTCAACGTCTACGACCAGCAGACCGCGCCGGTCATCGAGTTCTACCGCGAGCACGGCCAGCTGACCGTGGTCGATGG
>JAFAFY010000299.1 GCA_023423235.1 Pseudomonadota bacterium | reverse complement strand
CAGCGGCAGTGGGAAACCCTGCCCGAGGCGACCCGCCCAAGGGTGCTGCTGGTCTCGGTCGATCCCGAACGCGATACGCCCGAGCGCCTGGGCGAATACGCGCACGCCTTCCACCGCGACACCCTGGCCGCGACCGCGGACGTGGCCACGCTGGAGCAGTTCACCCGCGCGTTGTCGATGGTGTTCGCCAAGGTGCCACTGGGCGCGGACGCGCCCGAAGGTGCCTACACCGTGGACCACAGCGCCTCGCTGGCGGTGCTGGACCCGCAGGGCCGCCTGGCGGGCGTGATCTCCGGCAGCGCACTGGGCGCCGATGCGCCGCAGACCGAGGCGATCGCCGCCGACCTGCTGCGCCTGAGCGCGAGTCCCGCGCCATGAGCCTGGTTACCACCCTGACCCACGTGCTGCCGCACCGCGCGCTGTCGTCGCTGGCGCGGCGGCTGGCGTACTCGCAGGACCCGCGGACCCGGCGCTGGCTGATCGACACCGTCGTGCGCCGCTTCGGCGTCGACCTGTCGGAAGCGGTGAATCCCGATCCCGCGTCCTATGCCAGCTTCAATGCCTTTTTCACCCGCGCGCTGCGCGACGGCGCGCGCCTGCCCGACCCCGACCCCGATGCCCTGCTGATGCCGGCCGACGGCCATATCAGCCAGTGCGGGCCGATCGGCGGCCCCGGCCAGGCGCCGGGCCGCATCTTCCAGGCCAAGGGGCAGTCGTTCACCGTCGCCGAACTGCTGGGCAGCGAGGACGACGCCGCGCCGTTCCTGCAGGGCAGTTTCGCAACCGTGTATCTGTCGCCGCGCGACTACCACCGCGTGCACATGCCCTGGACCGGCACCCTGCGCGAGACCGTGCATGTGCCGGGCCGGTTGTTCAGCGTGGGCACCGACGCGGTCGCGCGGGTGCCGCGGCTGTTCGCGCGCAACGAGCGGCTGGTCTGCCATTTCGACACCGACTTCGGGCCGATGGTGCAGGTGATGGTCGGCGCGCTGCTGGTCTCGGGCGTGGAGACGGTCTGGAGCGGCGAGGAAATCCCCGCCTACGGCCGCCGCATCACCCGCAAGGACTACCGCGGCCGCGGCATCGTGCTGGCGCGCTTCGCCGAAATGGCCCGGTTCAACTACGGCTCGACGGTGATCACCCTGCTGCCGCCGGATGTCGCCGCGCTCGACCCGTCGCTGCATGCCGAACAACCCGTGCGCCTGGGCCAGCGACTGGCCACGCGTGTGCACCGCGCCGCTTCGGCCTGACGGCGGGTTCCTCCGCATGCCGGTAGCCGGTCCGGCCCCAGCGCGCCACCTATCCCACACCACCGGCGGCCCGCAGCGGGCGCTGACGGCCGGCATCGTCGCCCTGCTGCTGGCGGCGGGCGGCTGCGCGAAGAAAAGCGAAGCCGAGCAACTGGCCGCGCTGCGCGAGGGCTTCACCTACAAGCGCTACCAGCAGGTGTCCGGCACCGGCCTGCCGACAGCACTCGAGGCCTATCGCAAGGCCTCGGAACTGTCGGGCAAACCGGTCGAACCGTTCACCGCGGAAGAGCTGTGCGTCGCCCGGACACTGCTGGCCTATTCCGCACTGACGTTCGACAAGCAGACGCTGGTCATCGCCGAATCCGACCTGATCGACCGCAATGGTTGCGACGCACTCACGCGCCACGCGGCGCAGTCGCTGCGGGTGGTCGTGTTCCAGCGCCGCAGCTGGCATGGCCTGGCCCACGAACACAGCCAGATCGATCCGGCCGGACTGGGCGACGCGCGCAAGGACGCAATGGCGCGGCTGGCGGCCCTGCATCTGGTGCTGATCTACACCGGCGTCATGGACAAGCGGTGGGACCGGGTGGTGCTGCAGGTCGAAGGCCTCGCCGCCCTGATCGGCACGCCCTGGCTGGGCGAGATCGGCAACGCCTGCCTCGACATCCACGAGGGCCGCACCCGCGACGGACTGCGCCGGATCAAGCGCCTCAGCGAAAACCCGCATGTGCCCGAGCAGGTGCGAACCGAGCTTGCGACGGCCATTGCCGCGTTCGAGGCCGAGGCGGGCAATCTCGACGATTCCATGACCAGACTGCTGCTGCGCATGGTCTGGCTGGCGATCCGCGATCACGGCCCCGAACGCCTGCGCATGCTGGCCGGCTTCGTCGAGAACAACGCCTGGAACCGGCTGGCCAGCGCGCCCGACGACCTGCGCGCGGGCCTGTCGGAGCGCTGGCGGCGCTGGCGCGCCGGTGACGAGGTGGAAGCACCCGACAAGGAAACCGCGGCGCCGGCGCCCGGAGTCGAGCCGCAACCGGCGCCCGCAACGCCCTGACGGCCGCGCCGCGACCGCATCATGGTCCCGGGCGCGCCCTCTTCCCGCAGGTAGTCAAGTTCAGCGCGTGCAGCCCGCCAGCGTCAGCGTCTGCCCCTGGCGCACGGCGTAGGCCGGCGCACGCAGGTTGTTGGCCCGGGCCAGCGCGGCAACATCGCAGCCGTAGCGCTCGGCGATGCGGCCAAGGTTCTCGCCACGGGCGACGCGATGCGTACGCGCCGGCTGCGGCGCGGCCGGTGCCGCCGCCGGCGTGGCATTGGGCGCCTGCACCACGCTGCCATCGGGCGCAGCGGTGGGCAGCACTTCGACCGCGCCGGTGCGCACCACGCCGGTCCGCGGCACGCCGTTCACCAGCTGCTGCGCCAAGTCCGCGCGCGCGCCGCTGGTGCACCAGCGCCGGTACAGGCCGGCCATGCGCACGGTGCCGTTGAGCGTGGTGCCGCGCGGGATCCAGGCATCGGCCTCGTAGCTGGGATTGAGGTTGCGCAGCGCGCGCATGTAGCCGTCGCGGGTGCCGCCGTTGCCCAGGCAGATGGTCAGCTCGTAGATCGAGGCGGGCCGCTCCAGGGTGAACGTCGCCGGCCGCGCGTCGACCTTCGGGAAGCTCAGGCCGTACTGCTCGGGGTGCAGGTACAGCCATGCCGCGGCGATGACCATCGGCACGTAGTCCTTGGTCTCGGCCGGGAACTGGTTGAACACCGAGGGATCCCAGAAACTGCGGCCATTGGCCTCGCGGTAGATCCGCAGCGCCCGGCCCTCGCCGCCGTTGTAGGCCGCCAGCCAGTACTCGATTTCCTGGCCGTGCTGGGCGAAGCGCTCGTTGAGGTAGACCGCGGCGGCATCGGCGGCGGCGCGCGGGTCGTAGCGGGTGTCGAAGCCGGTGCCGTCGGGGCCGAGGCCGAAGCGGCGCCCGGTGGCCGGCATGAACTGCAGCGGCCCGGCGGCGCCGGCGCGCGAGCGCGCGTGCACGCGGCCGTTGGACTCCTTGGCCAGGATGCCGAACAGCAGCGCCTCGGGCAGGCCGCTGCGCTTGAACGCCGGCGACATCAGGTGCTGCATGTACTGGTAGTTCTCGTGGCTGGTGATCAGCGAGACGCGCATGTCGGTCAGCCAGCGGCGGATGCCCTCCTGCACCGCCGGGTTGAGCTGGACCATGCGCACGAAGTTCTCGTCCTCGCGCAGTAGCGAAGCAGCGCTGGCGCGCTCGGGCACCGGGCCGGTGGGCATGCTGGCATCGTCGACGATCGTCAGGTCGCCGTCCTCGCCCGCGGCCTGGGCATCGGCGTCGGCCTTGAGCAGGCGCTTGTAGCTGGTCAGCAACTGCGAGAGGCTGCAGCCGCGCTGCTTCTCGCACTCGACCATGATGTCTTCCATGTCCTCGAGCGCGGCATTGCTGGCATCGAGCCCGGCCGGGTCGTCGTTGGCCACTTGCAGCAGGGCCTCGCGATAGCGCGTCTCGGCGGCCAGCATGCGCTGCTGCAGGGCCTCGGCGGCCTCGCGGTCGCGGCGCGACTGCGCCTGGGCATCGGTGGCATGGCCAGCCAGCGCCAGGACGAGGGCAAGGGCACAACTGCGCGCCAACAGGTTCAGGGGACGGGACATTCGGATCCGGGCTCGACCAGGGGTCGGCAGGGTAGCCCCGGCCGTCGCGACCCGGCAAGGCGGCACCCGCGGAGCGTGACCGAGTCGCTAGAATCCACGCAGGCCTTCCCCTCCCCTCGCACGGAACCGCAATGGACCCGATCTTCGTCGGCAAAGCCGTCACCACGCCCGAATCGGGCCCCGTCTACCTGCTGCCCAAGTACGGCAACCGCCACGGCCTGGTGGCCGGCGCCACCGGCACCGGCAAGACGGTCACGCTGATGACCCTGGCCGAAGGCTTCTCGCGGATCGGCGTGCCGGTGTTCATGGCCGACGTCAAGGGCGACGTCGCCGGCCTGGCGGTGCCGGGCGAGATCAGCGAGAAGCTGCAGCAGCGTGCCACCGAGCTCGGCATGCAGGGCTACGCCGGCGAGGCCAGCCCGGTGGTGTTCTGGGACCTGTACGGCAAGTCCGGACATCCGGTGCGCACCACCGTCAGCGAGATGGGCCCGACGCTGCTGGGCCGCATCCTGGAACTCAACGACACCCAGTCGGGCGTGCTCGACATCGTGTTCAAGCTGGCCGACGACCGCGGCCTGCTGCTGCTCGACCTCGACGACCTGCGCGCGCTGCTGAACCTCGTCGCCGAGGAGCGCAAGACCGTCTCCAGCGAGTACGGCCTGGTCAGCGCGCCGTCGATCGCGGCGATTCAGCGCGCCCTGCTGCGGCTCGACCAGGACGGCGGCGCGCATTTCTTCGGCGAGCCGGCGCTGGAACTGGCCGACCTGATGCGCACCAGCACCAACGGCCGCGGCGTCATCGGCATCCTGGCCGCCGACCAGCTGGTGCTCAAGCCGCGGCTGTACTCGACCTTCCTGCTGTGGCTGCTGTCGGAGCTGTTCGAGACGCTGCCGGAAGTGGGCGACCTGGACAAGCCCAAGCTGGTGTTCGTGTTCGACGAGGCCCACCTGCTGTTCAACGACGCCCCGGCCGCGCTGCAGCAGCGCATCGAGCAGGTGGTGCGGCTGGTGCGCTCCAAGGGCGTGGGGGTGTATTTCTGCTCGCAGTTCCCCGACGACGTGCCGGGCAACATCCTGGGCCAGCTGGGCAATCGCGTGCAGCACGCGCTGCGCGCCTTCACCCCGCGCGACCAGAAGGCGGTGCGCACCGCGGCCGAGACCTTCGTGCCGAATCCGGGGCTGGATGTCGCCAGCGCGATCTCGCAGCTGGGCACCGGCGAGGCGCTGACCTCGATGCTGCTGGACAAGGGCGTGCCGATGCCGGTCGAACGCACCCTGATCGCGCCGCCGCGCTGCCGCATGGGCGCGATCACCGAGGCCGAGCGCCAGCAGGTGCGCAACGGCAGCCCGGTCGGCGGCAAGTACGACACCGCGGTCAACCGCGAATCGGCCGCCGAGCTGCTGGCGCGCCGCGCCCAGGCCGCGACCGACGAGGCGGCGGCCCCGCCGGCCAAGGGCGGCGGCAAGCAGGCGGCCGAGGAGGAAGGCGGCATCGGCCAGAAGATCAACGAGTTCCTGTTCGGCACCAGCCGCCGCCAGGGCGTGGTCCAGGCGGCCGGCAAGCAGGCCACGCGCACGATCACCAACCGCATCGTCCGCAACATCCTGGGCAGCATCAAGTTCAAGTGAGCGGCCGGCAGATGTCCCCGCAGGCCCTTGCCGGCGGAATCACCCGATGAGCCGCTGGCGGCCGCCGCCGGAAAAAAGCACCGCGCTGGTGACGCCTGCCGGCCACGCCCGGCTCAAGGCCGAGCTGGACGATCTGTGGCGGGTGCGCCGGCCCGAGGTCGTGCGCGCGCTGTCGGCCGCCGCGGCCGAGGGCGACCGTTCCGAGAACGCCGAGTACACCTACCGCAAGAAGCAGCTGGGCGAGATCGACCGGCGGGTGCGCTATCTCAGCAAGCGGCTGGAGGCGCTGAAGGTCGTCGACACCGTGCCCTCGGACCCCGATGCGGTGTTCTTCGGCGCCCGGGTCGAGCTGGAGGACCTGGACAGCGGCGAGACCGCGCACTACCGCATCGTCGGCCCCGACGAGACCGACGCGCGGCAGGGCTGGATCAGCATCGACTCGCCGCTGGCCCGCGCCATGCTGAAGAAACGAATCGACGACGAATTCGAAGCGGCGCTGCCCGGCGGCATCGCGCATTTCGTCGTGATCGCGGTCGACTACGGCGCGGCGTGATCCGCGTGGGCGGCAACCGGCATGCCCACACAACCGCCCAGGCCAGACACAGGCCTGGGCGGCGCCTGCCGCGGCCCTTGCCGCGCGTGATCACGCTGCTGGCGACGCTTGCGTTGGCCGCTTGCACGGATGCACCGGCACCCGACGTGGATGCGGGTGCCGCAACGGCGCAGGAGCGAGCGC
>JAFAFY010000218.1 GCA_023423235.1 Pseudomonadota bacterium | reverse complement strand
GACCACAACGACATCCACCGCCAGCCGGGCTACGGCGAAGCGCTGTCGGGTTTCCTGCACTGAACGATGCTGCGACGACAACCCACCGGACGCCCGCTTCCGCTCAGCGGCCCGGCGGTACGCCCGGACACGGCGGCAAGCCGTCGCCCACGCTGCACTCCACGCAACACATCGGCGCGGCGGGCCGCGCGGGGTCCTGCGGCTGCACCGGCGGCGGCTGCGGCATGGCGGGCACCAGTGGCGGCGCGGGCTGCAGCGTGGCCAGTTCGGCCGCCGGACGCAGCTGCAGCAGCACCGCCCAGTCCTGGCGATTGGCGTTGCAGAAGTCCGGCGTGTCCGGCGAACACGGCGCATCGTCGAGGTTGCGCGTGGGCAGCGCGGCGAACTGCCCGCCGGGCGTCAGCGCCAGCATGCGCATGGTCACGCCGTCGAGCACATTGCCGCCGACCAGGTAGGCCATCGCGCTGCCCTCGCCTGCCGCTGCCACCACCACATCGCAGTGCATGCCCAGTCCGCCGTTGTCGCTGCTGAGCAGCGTCGCCAGCCCGGGGAAACCGAACACGCGGTTGGCGGCGCGCACGTAGCACAGCAGGTCGCCGCGCAATGGCCGCACCGTGCGCGGGTCGGCGACCCGGTAGGCGCTGGTTTCGGGCTGGCGATAGGCGTCGCGCACGTAATCGACGTGGCTGGAGGAGGCATTGAAGCCGGGCAGCGCCGCGCGACGCGCGGTCCAGGACACGAACGCGGCCGACCATGGCACGTCGACCAGGAACGCGCGGCAGGCAGCCGAGGGCTGGGGATTGAAGGCGACAAACGCGCAGTCGCCGGCGCCTGCGCGGTGCTGCAGCCGTGGCAGCAGCCCGGCGCCCAGCCAGTAACCGGCGACGCGGCGCCAGGCCTGTTCGCCATTGCGCAGCAGCGCGGTTTCGGCCTCGCGCACTTGCGAGCCGGCCAGGCCGCCGGCGGCGTCGATGAAGGGCCGGTGCCAGAGCTGGTGTTCCTCGCAGGCCACTGCGGCAAGCCGGGTTGCCGGATCCGGCGCCTCGACCTGCATGCGCAGCAACGGACAGGGGTCGGCCGCCGCGACCGGTGCGGCCAGCGACAGCAATGCGAACAACACCAGCCAGGACACCTGCCGCGACATGCGCAACTCCACCGATTGGGCAACCCGGTCGATCCTGCCGGGTCGTGCGTGAAGGCGACCCTCGCGCACACCGTTGACCGCGCGCGCGCTTTTGCGAAAAGACCCGAGAGGAGATCACGCAGGACAGCGCGCGGACCGGACGCAGGCCTATGCCGTTCCGCGGTGTCCGCATCCATCCGGAGCTGGTGCGACTGCAGCCGAACGGGCGCAGGCGCAGCCGGCCGCGCTCGCTGGCGCCCTCGCTTCAACCCGCCGCGCAGAACGCGGCGTAGTCGATGTAGCCGGGAAACGCGCGGCCCGGCGCGCACACCGGACAGTCGGGATCAGGCGCAAGCCGGGTCTGCCGGAACTGCATGCGCAGCGCGTCGAACTGCAGCAGGCGGCCGCGCAAGGGTTCGCCGAGATCGAGCAGCAGCTTCAGCACCTCGGTTGCCTGCAACAGGCCGATCACGCCCGGCAGCACGCCCAGCACGCCGACCTCGGAACAGTTGGGCGCGGCCTCAGGCGGCGGCGGCTCGGGAAACAGGCAGCGGTAGCAGGGACATACGCCGCGCTGGCGGCCGGCGTCGAACACGCTGGCCTGGCCCTCGAAGCGGTGCACCGCGCCGTAGACCAGCGGCTTTGCGTGCAGCACGCAGGCATCGTTGAGCAGGTAGCGCACCGGGAAGTTGTCGGCGCCGTCCAGCACCACGTCGATGCCGTCCAGCAGCCGGTCGATGTTGGCGCTGGTCACGCGCTCGGCCACCGGCTCGATGCGTGTGCGCGGATTGAGTGCGCCCAGGGTGTGCGCGGCCGAGGCGACCTTGGGCTGGCCGATGCGGTCCTCCGCATGCAGGATCTGCCGCTGCAGGTTGCTGCGGTCGACGATGTCGTCGTCAGCAACGCGCAGCGTGCCCACGCCGGCCGCGGCCAGGTAATACGCCGCCGGCGAGCCCAACCCGCCGGCGCCCACCACCAGCACCGTGGCATCGGCCAGGCGCTGCTGGCCGGCCAGGCCGATCTCGGGCAACCGCAGGTGGCGCGCGTAGCGCTCGTGGAAATCCAGGTCGAGGTCGGCATCGAGTGCTGCAAGCGGCAGGCCCTCGGCCTGCCAGCGCGAGGTACCGCCGGC
Source organism: Pseudomonadota bacterium (assembly GCA_023423235.1). Lineage (GTDB taxonomy): Bacteria > Pseudomonadota > Gammaproteobacteria > Xanthomonadales > Xanthomonadaceae > Luteimonas. The sequence continues at coordinate 319 of JAFAFY010000218.1, read as the reverse complement.
GACGGAGGCGACATTGCGCCAGCCCAGCGCCAGTAGGGTTTCGGCGGCGGCGCGCGAGCGCTTGCCGGTCTGGCAGATCAGCAGCAACGGCGCATCGCGATCCGGGGCATGCGCCTCGGGCGCAGACTCCAGCGCGGCCTTGTCCACGCCCAGCGCGCCCTCGGCCATGCCCAGGGCACGCTCGTGCGCCTCGCGCACATCGATCAGGCGCGCGCCCTGCACCTGTCGCTGCCGGGCCTGGGCCGGGCTCAGTTCCTCGATCGTCATGCCGCGATTATCGCGTGATTGCCGCAGGCGCGGCCTGCCTACCGCGACAGGG
>JAFAFY010000201.1 GCA_023423235.1 Pseudomonadota bacterium | reverse complement strand
GCCCTGGTCGGGTGATGACCGGACATGCGTCCGTTGAAAGCGGTCATTGGTGATTCGTGATTCGACAAGGCGGTTCCGCGCGATCCGTCAGATGGCTGCATTCTGCTCTTCCGAATCACCAATCACGAATCACCAATCACGGCTTCATCGCAACAGCGGCCGATCACCCGCATCGATGAAATCCAGGAACGCGCGCACGTCGTCGCTGTCCTGCGCCAGCTCTGCGATGCGCGCGCGCGCGTCGGCCAGCGAATCGCCCGAGACGTACAGCGCGCGGTAGGCGCGCTTGATCGCCGCGGTGCGGGCGCTGTCGAAGCCGCGACGCTTGAGGCCTTCGGCGTTGATCCCGCGCGGACGGCCGTAGCCGTCCTGGGCCACCATCACGAACGGTGGCACGTCGCCGTTGACGAACGCGCCCATGCCGATGAAGGCATGCGCGCCGATGCGGCAGAACTGGTGGATGCCCACGAACCCGCTGAGGATCACGTGGTCGCCGACCTCGACATGTCCCGCCAGTGTGGCGTTGTTGGAGAACACGCAGTGGTTGCCGACGATGCAGTCGTGGGCGACGTGGGTGTAGGCCAGCAGCCAGTTGTCGTTGCCGACGCGGGTGATGCCGCCGCCGTCCCCGGTGCCGCGGTTGATGGTGACGAACTCGCGGATGGTGTTGCGGTCGCCGATGGTCAGCTCGACGCGCTCGCCGCGGAACTTCTTGTCCTGCGGTTCGCCGCCGATCGCCGCGTGGCCGTGGATGTGGTTGCCCTCGCCGATGCGGGTCGGGCCGTGCACGCTGCAGTGCGGGCCGATGACCGTGCCGGCACCGATCTCCACCTCGGCGCCGATGACGGTGAACGCGCCGATGCGCACGCCCTCGGCGAGCCGCGCACCGGGATCGACCACCGCGCTGGGGTGGATGGCATCGGTCTGCTGCCCGGCGCCGGTCATGTCAGCGCTTCACTTCGGCGCAGACGATCTCCGCGCATGCGGCCTGTTCGCCGTCGACCCGGGCGACGCCGCTGTACATGGTCATGTTGCGGATCTCGCGCCGGATCGATACCTCCAGCTCCAGGCGATCGCCGGGGACCACCATGCGCGAGAACTTGGCCGCGTCCACCTTGACCAGGTACGACAGGTTGCCTTCGCAGTCCTTGCCCTTGGTCAGGTGGGTGAGGATGCCGCCGGCCTGCGCCAGCGCCTCGACCACCAGCACGCCCGGCATCACCGGGTGGCCGGGGAAATGGCCCTGGAAGAAGTGCTCGTTGGCCGAGACGTTCTTGTAGCAGAGCACGCGCTTGCCGGCCTCGAACTCCAGCACGCGGTCGACCAGCAGGAACGGATAGCGGTGCGGCAGCAGCCGGTGGATGCCGTCGATGTCGATCGGCAGTGTCACGTCCAATGTCATTCCTCCCCCTTTGCGCGTCCGCCGATGCGGCGGGCGAGCGAATCGAGCTGGCGGATCCGCACGGCGTTCTTGCGCCATTCCCGGGTGGGCTGGGCGGGAATGCCGGACGAGTACTCGCCGGGCTCGGTGATGGATGCGGACACCATCGTCATCGCGTGGACGACGACCTTGTCGCAGATGTCCAGATGCCCGGCCACGCCGACCTTGCCGGCGAGCAGGCAGTAACGCCCGATGCGGGTGCTGCCGGCGATGCCGACGCAGCCGGCGATCGCGGTATGCGCGCCGATGTGCACGTTGTGGCCGACCTGGATCAGGTTGTCGAGGCGCACGTCCTCGCCGATCACGGTGTCGTCCAGCGCGCCGCGGTCAATGGTGGTGTTGGCGCCGATGTCGCAGTCGTCGCCGACGACCACGCCGCCGAGCTGCGGCACGTTGATCCAGCGCCCGGCATCCATCGCCAGGCCGAAGCCGGCGGCGCCGAGCACCGCGCCGGGATGGATGGTGACGCGCTGGCCCAGGCGCACGCGCGTCACCAGGGTCACCCGCGCGACCAGGTCGCAGCCGTCGCCGACCTCGCAGTCCTCGCCGATCACGCAACCCGGACCGATGTGCGCGCCCGCGCCGATGCGCGCGTTCGCGCCGATGCACACCTGCGGGCCGATCGATGCACTGGCATGGACCTGCGCCGAGGGATCGACGACCGCGGATGGATGGATGCCGGCCGGCGCGCGGGCCGTGGGCTCGAACAGCGCGGCGATCCTGGCGTAGGCGACGTAGGGATCGCGCGCGACCAGCGCCGTGCCGGCGTAGCCGTCGGCGTCGGCCTCGCGCATGACCACGATGCCGGCCGCGGTATCGGCCAGTTGCGGGCGGTAGCGCGGGTTGGACAGGAACGCGAGTTCATCCGCGCCGGCGCGCGCAAGCGTCGCCACCCCGCGCACGCTGCGCGCGGCATCGCCGCGCACGTCCAGGCCGAAGCGCTCGGCCAGGGCGGCGGCAGTCAGGGAGATGGAGTCTGCCATGGACGTGGGCGCGCGCTGCGCGGCGCGGTCAGAACGCGCCGCCGAAGGTGAACTGCAGGCGCTCGACCTCGTCGCCGGACTTGATCAGGTCGCCGGCACCGCCGCGCACCTCGTCCTGCTTGCGCAGCGGGTAGGCGTAGCTGATCGAAATCGGGCCGACCGGGGCGCGCCACATCAGCGCAACGCCCGCCGAGGCGCGCAGTTCCTTGGCGTCCCAGGAGTCGATGTCCTTGTAGACGTTGCCGAAGTCGACGAACGCCGAGATGCGCGCGGCCGGCGACTTGATCAGCTGCGGGAAGAACATCTCCAGCGAGCCGACCGTCTTGACCGCGCCGCCGATCGGCTGCAGGTAGCTGCTGGCGTATGCGGTTTCGCGCGGGCCCAGGGTGTTGTCGCGGAAACCACGCACCGAGCGCGCGCCGCCGGCGTAGAAGTTCTCGTAGAACGGCAGGCCGCTGGCGGTGACGGTCTTGATGTAGTCGGACGAATCCGGCAGGCAGGGCTCGCTGGGGTCGGCGCCCGGCACCACCGTGTCGACCACGCCATCGCCATCGGTGTCCTCATAGGTCGGCGAGGTGAAGCAGATGTTGCGTACGATGTCGTCGCCATAGCTGTCGCCATAGCCGATCTCGGCGCGGGTGTTGAGCACCAGGTGGCGGCTGATCGGCCAGTACTTGGAGAACTCGTAGTTGAGCTTGTAGAACTCGGCGGTCGAGCCGGGCAGGGTGGCTTCCAGCGAGACCCGCTGGAAGGTGCCGCGGGTCGGCTGCAGATAGTCGTTGCGGGTATCGCGTGCCCAGGCGATCTCGGCGCGCCAGGCGTGGAAGGTACGTGCGCCGAAGGCATCGATGTAGTCGACGATCGACTCGGGCGAACTGCCGCTCCAGGCGAAGATCTGGTTGCGGTCGACGCCGAACAGCAGCGAGAACGAGTCGTTCTCGGTCAACGGGATGCCCAGCACGGCCTGACCCGCGGCGCTGGTGGACGAGTACTGGGCGGTGTTGAACTCGGAGTTGTCGAACTCGCGCCACCACAGGTTGTAGCCCAGCGACATGCCGCCGTCGGTGAAGTACGGGTTCATGAACGAGAACGAGTAGCGCTGCAGGTAGACATTGCGCTGCGCCTCGA
>JAFAFY010000199.1 GCA_023423235.1 Pseudomonadota bacterium | reverse complement strand
GGGACATGCCGATCAACTACGGCTCGCAGATCGAGGAGCATCACCAGGTGCGGCGCGAGGCCGGCATGTTCGACGTCAGCCACATGACCGTGGTCGACCTGCATGGCGCGCGCGTGCGCGAGTTCCTGCGTCAGCTGCTCGCCAATTCGGTCGACAAGCTCAAGGCGCCGGGCAAGGCGCTCTACACCTGCATGCTCACGCCCGAGGGCGGCATCATCGACGACCTGATCGTCTACTTCATGGCCGAGGACTTCTTCCGCCTGGTGGTCAATGCCGCCACACGCGAGAAGGACCTGGCGTGGATCCAGTCCCAGGCCGCGGCGTTCGAGGTCCAGGTACGCGAGCGCCCGGAACTGGCGATGATCGCGGTCCAGGGGCCGGCCGCGCGCGAGCGCGTCGCCGCGCTGCTCGATGCCGGCGCCGCGGCGCGCGTTGGCAAGCTGGGCCGCTTCGCCGTGGCCGAACTGGCGGGTACCGCGTTCGGCGACCTGTTCGTCGCCCGCACCGGCTACACCGGCGAGGACGGCTTCGAGATCGTCGTCGCCCAGGACCACGCCGCCGCGCTGTGGGACGCGCTGCTGGCGGCGGGCGTGCGCCCGGCCGGACTGGGCGCGCGCGATACCCTGCGGCTCGAGGCCGGGCTCAACCTCTACGGCCAGGACATGGACGAGACCACCTCGCCCTACGAGGCCGCGCTGGGCTGGACCGTCGCCCTTGATGCAGGCCGCGACTTCAACGGCCGCGCGTTGCTCGAGCAGCACGCCGTCGCGGCACCGCGGCAGATGATCGGGTTGGTCATGGACGAGAAGGGCGTGCTGCGCCACGGTCAGACCGTGGTCACCGCCAACGGCGAGGGCGAGATCCTCTCGGGCACGTTCTCGCCGACGCTGGGCAAGGCGATCGCATTCGCGCGCGTGCCCGCCGGCGATCCGGGCGCGGTGTCGGTGGACATCCGCGGCCGGCAGGTGCCGGTGCGCGTGGTCAGGTTTCCGTTCGTCCGCAATGGCCAGCCAGCGGAAGGCATCTGATACCGCGCGCCGGCCTTCGCTACACTAGCGCCACATTCCCGACCGCACCTTTCCCCGGAGCCGACAATGAGCGAAATCCCAGGCGACCTGAAGTTCATGAAGTCCCACGAGTGGGCCCGCGTCGAAGGTGACGGCAAGGTCACCGTCGGCATCTCCGACCACGCCCAGGGCCTGCTCGGCGACCTGGTCTATGTCGAGTTGCCGGCTGTCGGCGACAGCGTCGAGGCCGGCAACGCCTGCGCCGTGGTCGAGTCGGTCAAGGCCGCCTCCGACGTCTACGCGCCGCTGTCGGGCACCATCACCGCAGTCAATTCCGACCTCGCCGACAAGCCCGAGACCATCAACGAGGATGCCTACGGCGAAGGCTGGCTGTTCGTCATCGAACTGGACGACCCCGACCAGCTCAACGAGATGCTCTCGCCAGACGACTACGCCGAACTGCTGGAAGGCGAAGAGGACTAAGCGGCCCCAGCCCTGTTTCCGTGGCTCCGGCCCGGAACCCCGAAGGCGCGCACCGTCAGATGCGCGCCTTTTTTGTGGCTCGCCATCCCTGGCGGCCACCCGCCGGGCCATCGCTGCGCGATGTCAAAAACCGCTCCAGGCGGTTTTTTGTGGTCCGCCACCCATGGCGGCCACCCGCCGGGCCATCGCTGGCGCTGTCGAAACTGCGCCAGGCGGTTCTTGTCTGGTCGGGCGACGGGCGCTTCCGGCGTTCGCGTGGCAGCATCGTCCATGGCGTCGCGCGCGACCGGTGACAGTCGGCATCCGCCAGGAAAGAGCAGTCCTGCATCGGTGATCGCGCGATCCTTTTCCCGCGTTCCTGCGCGTTGACCTGACAGGCAGCCGACGTAGGCCGGCAGGTGCGTCGCTCGTCCTCCCCGCCGCCGCCTGATGCGGGGTCGTCGAGGGAAACCGTCGGCAGCATGCCAAGGCGCGTCGCTTTGCCGCGTGCGTGCGGCCATGCCGACCGAGCGGTGCTGGCGTGGATGCATCTACGCGGAAAACCGCCGCGCACTTTCGCGCAAAACCCTGTCGTCGTGCAGCGAAGCGGATGCCGCGACGGCGGCGACGTTTACGTTGCGGTCGGACGTGTGGCGAGGTCTTCACCTGGTGGAAGAAGCAATGCCGCTTGCACGCGTCGAACACTCGAATCGCATCGCGATTGTAGAAAGTGCCTTGATTCATGCGGTTTGCGATCGCGATGTTTTGCACGCGCCGCCATGCGCTTGCACGAGGCGCATGCGTACGCATTGCACGACGCGCGGGCACGTGCACTGCATGCGCCGGCGGCACCCGGATTTTTTTCCGGGCAAGTGTTGACAGTGGAAAAAACCGTGATTAGGTTTCGCGCAACACATGGTTGACGCGGAAGCGAGTGAGTCGGAGCAGACACAAAGCGCGCAGCACAAACCGGACCTTCGCCAGCAGCACCACAGCGCGGGTACGGGCACCATCTCCATTGCACCAACCCCAATGCCTTTTCGACATCCGCGCCAGGCGCAAGGCGCGGATGTTTTTGTATGACCGGGACGCCCTCGCGTGCGAGGCGGGCTTCCCGAGAAATCCGATCCGATGCGCGGTGCGCGTCGGCGGTTGCAGGTGGGTCCGATACCCGCTTGCCGCTTGAGTACTGGGCCGCTGTACATGCAAGTCCACTGACGAGGAGAGCCATCACATGGCCACGAAGAAAGCCGCAAAGAAAGCCCCCGCCAAGAAGGCGACAAAGAAGACCGCAACCAAGTCCGCTGCCAAGAAGGCCGTGAGCAAGGTCAAGAAGGCAGTGAAGAAGGTCGCCAAGAAGGTCGCCAAGAAGGTCGCCAAGGCCGTCAAGAAGACCCCGGCGAAGAAGGCCGCCAAGAAGGTCGCGAAGAAGAAGGTTGCCAAGAAGGCCGCTGCCAAGAAGACCGCAAAGAAGGCGACCAAGAAGGTCGCCAAGAAGTCTGCGGCCAAGAAGGCGACCAAGAAGGTAGCCAAGAAGAAGACCGCGGCAAAGAAGGTCGCCAAGAAGGCGACTGCCAAGAAGACCGCGAAGAAGGCCGCCAAAAAGGTAGCCAAGAAGCCTGCGGCGAAGAAGGCTGCGAAGAAGCCCGCCGCCAAGAAGGTCGCCAAGAAGAAGCCGGCCAAGCGTGCCAGCAAGAAGGCTGCGCCGGTCGTGATTCCGACCACGCCGACCCCGCTGATCTGACGGCCTGACAGTCCGTCATCGGAAGCTCTTCCTCCGCGTGCCCAGGCGGAGGAGGAGTTTTTTTTCGCCTGTCATCGCGGGCGGCCCCTCG
>JAFAFY010000187.1 GCA_023423235.1 Pseudomonadota bacterium | reverse complement strand
GGCCGTTGACCGCGAGGGTCAGCGTGCGCGGCGCCAGCGGCTCGATCTCCGCCGCCGGGACCAGGGTGCCGACCGGCGCCGAGGCGTCGAAGCCCTTGGCGATGTCCCACGGCAGGCCCTTGGCCTTGGCCGCGGCCTGCAGGTCGCGGCGGGTCAGGTCGAGGCCGAGGGCATAGCCGAACACCAGCGCCGGTGCGTCTTCGACTGGCAGCACGCCCGCAGGGGCATCGCGGCCCAGCGCGACCACCAGTTCCACCTCATGGTGCAGGTCCGCGGTCGCCGGTGGATAGGGCACGTCAGGGCCGGTGACGACGGCATCGGCCGGTTTCATGAAGAACACCGGCGTGCCGCGCTCGGATTTCGACGCCGGGGCGGCTGCGCCCATCTCGCGCGCGTGGTCGGCGAAGTTGCGGCCGACGCAGTAGACCCGGCGCACCGGGAAGGTGCCGCCGCCCTGGACCGGGATGCGGGTGGGCACGGGGGCGGGGACGACGTCGCGCGATGGTTCGGGCATGGCATGGCTCTCGCAGGCGGCGCCGGGCACCGTGCAGACGGATGAGGTTGACGGGGAAGCGGGCGCGGCGGGCGCCTGCGGCTCAGCGCAGCAGCGGCTGGTCGCGCTCGCGCACCACGCGGTATTCGGCATCGACCACGCGGCTGTCGCGCGCGGGCGCGGCACGCGAACGTGACAGCAGCCCGCGGGCGAGGCCCAGCAGGATCATCGCCGCGCCGACGAACAGGCCCACCACCAGCAACACGCCCAGCAGCGCCACCCCGACCAGGCCGAGCGCGAGGCGCAGCAGCGGATGCCGGGGCTTGCGCGGCGCGAACATCGCGCGGACGCCGGAGGCATCGAAACGGGCATGGAGATCGCTGAAGAAGGCGTTGGACATGGGCAGTTGGCGGCTCGTGACACAATGGCGACCGGATGGCCGGTGTCCCAGTATCGGCCGAGCGGCCGCCGGAGTTGTAATGCCTTCGTTAAATCCACGTGATAGTGCGGCGCCGCTGCTGGCGCTGGAGGCGATCGCCGACGGCGGTTTCGCCGAGGTCGAGGTCGATCTCGACGGCGACGCCGAATCGCTGCTGCTCTACCGCGACAACGCCCAGGTGCGCGGCTGGCTGAACATCTGTCCGCATGCCGGCCGGCGCCTGGACTGGGCGCCGGGCCAGTTCCTCAAGTCCAGGGATGGCCACGTGGTGTGCGCGGCGCATGGCGCCAGTTTCGAGCTGGCAGGCGGGCTGTGCGTGGCCGGTCCGTGCAAGGGCGAATCGCTGCGCGCCGTGCCGCTGGTCGTGCGCAACGGCCAGGTGCTGCTCGATCTCGACGCCAGGTGACGCCAGGCGCCTGCGTTCAGAACAGCAGGTTGACCATCAGCACCACGATCGCGGTGTACATCAGCGAGATCGGCAGGCCGATCTTCCACAGCTCGCGCGCCTTGTAGCCGGCCGGGCCGATGATCATCGACATCACCGGGTTGGACTGGGTCATGAAGTTGTTGGACGCCGACAACGCGACGATCAGTGCGAACGCGGTCGGGTTGCCGCCCACCGCCAGCGCCAGGTTGATCGCCAGCGGCACCACCACGATGGTCGCGCCGACATGGCTGATCACCAGCGAGAACGCCGCGGTCAGCAGCGCCACCGCAATCTCCAGCAGCCAGATCGGCACGCCCTCGGGCAGGCGCTCGATGGTGTGCCCGGCCACCCAGGCCGCGGCGCCGCTGCCGTCCATCGCCCAGCCCAGCGGGATCAGGCAGGCCATCAGGAAGACCGTCTTCCAGTTGATCGCGCCGTAGGCCTCATCCATCTTCAGTACGCCGAACACCAGCATGCCGGCGACGCCGGCCATCAACGCCACCGAAGTCGGCACCCGCGAGGACAGCGCGATCAGCATGGTCACCGCGAAAATCGCCATGGCGATCTTGAACTTGTGCGGGCGCTGCTCGCCCTTGGGGTAGTCGGTGACGACGACGAAATCCAGCGACTTGGCGGTGCGCGCCAAGTCCTGCCAGATGCTGTGCACCACCAGCATGTCGCCGGCGCGCAGCGCAGTGTTGCGGATGTTCTCGCGCAGCACGGTCTTGTCGCGGTTGATCGCCAGCAGCCGCAGGCCGTACTTGCGCCGCAGCTCCAGGTCGCTCGGGGTCTTGCCGATGAACTTCGAAGTCGGCGGCACCACCGCCTCGGCAATGCCGGCGCGGGCCGGGTTGAACAGGTCGCCGAAGTTGCGCAGGCGCGTGCTCAGGCGCAGGAACTGGTTCTGGGCGAAGTCGGCGACCTGCTGGCGCGGGCCCATCGCGCCGATCACGCTGCCCACCCAGATGCGCGCATCCGGTGGCGGCGCCAGGCGTGCTTCGTTCTCGGTCTTCAGCGCCAGCAACACGGGCGCGTCATGGATCGCCTCGGCCTCGCCGAAGGTCATGCCCACCAGCGGACTGTCGGCGCCGACCACCAGCTCGAACACGTCGCCCTCGATGCCGTAGGCGCTGGCGAAATAGCTCTGGGTGCGCGCCGGGGTGGGGTTGCTCTCGCCGCTGTCGTCGGCGTCCTCGCGCAGCTCGCGGTTGCCGCGGAAATGGAAGTACACCAGGCTCGAGGCCAGCAGCACCAGGCCGATGGGCATCGGCGCGAACATGTTCAGCGATTCCAGCGTCGCCGAACCCGAGGGCAGGTTGGCGTTGGCTGCGGTCAGCAGGTCGTTGAGCAGGATCAGCGGCGAGTTGCCGACCATCGTCAGGGTGCCGCCCATGATGATCGCCACTGCGATCGGCAGCAGCAGCTGCGCCAGGCGCAGGCCCGAGCGCGAGGCCAGGCGCGAGGCGACCGGCATGTACAGCGCCATCACCGAGGGGTTCTGCATCAGCGAGGAATTCAGGCCGGCGATCGCCGAGGTCAGCAGCAGCATGCGGTCCTCGACGCCCTTGGAGCGCCGCAGCAGCCAGCCGGCCAGGCGGTTGAGGGCGCCGGTGCGGTCCAGCCCGGTGCCCAGGATCATCGTCGCGATCACGCTGATCACCGCGTTCGACGAGAAGCCGTTGAACACGTCCTCGGGCGCGACCAGCCCGGTCAGGCCCAGCATCACCAGCACCACGAGTGCGACCAGGTCGGCGCGCACGCGCTGGAACAGGAACAGCACCATCGTCAGGCCCACCAGGGCCAGGACGATCTTCATGTCGGTGGTGAGGGCGAGCGCGGTGTCCATCAGCGCCGGGCCGGGCCAGGAAACGCAGGGAACACCGGGGACGGGCGGGCCGGCGCGGCCTGCACCGGCGGGTGTTGCGCGCGTCCTGCGTCCCCGTTCAAGTGACTAGCGCTCCCCGGCCAGCGGCACGCGGTCGTAGAGCAGGTCCCACACCCCGTGGCCGAGGCGCTGACCCCGGCTTTCGAAATGGGTCTGCGGCCGCCACGGCGGACGCGGCAGGTGCCCGCGCGCGCCAGCGCGGTTGTGCAGGCCATCGGTGGCGTCGAGCACGTCCCACATCTGCTCGGCATAGTCCTGCCAATCGGTCGCCAGGTGCAAGCGGCCACCGGGTGCAAGCTTGCGTACCAGCAGCGCGGCGAACGCGGGCTGCACCAGGCGCCGCTTGTTGTGGCGCTTCTTGTGCCAGGGGTCGGGGAAATAGATCCGCACCTCGTCGAGCGCGCCGTCGGCGATCTCGTGTTCCAGTACTTCCACCGCGTCGTGGTGGTAGAGGCGGACGTGGTCGCTGCCGTCCTCGGCCAGCGCGTTGAGCAGGCGGCCGACGCCGGGCGCGTGCACCTCGATGCCGATGTGGTCGCGGTCCGGGTCCTGGCGCGCGGAGAAGCGCAGCGCCTCGCCGTTGCCGAAGCCGATCTCCAGGATCCGCGGCGCCTGCCGTCCGAAGGTGGCGTCGAGGTCGCGCGGCTGGCCGGCGTAGTCGAGTCCGAAGCGCGGCCAGGCGTCGTCGAACGCGCGCTGCTGCGCGGGCGTGAAGCGGCCCTGGCGCAGCACGAAGCTGCGCACCGCGCGCCGGCCTTCGGTGACGGTGAAGGGTTTGGGCGGCGCCTTGGCGCCGTCGCTGGAGTAGGGGTCGGTCATGGGAATGCCTGGTGTTGCTGCCGCGATGTGGCCGTCCTTGGCGCGACGATCGCGAGGCCGGACCGCGCGGCCCGTCCCGTCCGGCCTCGCGCAACGCGCTCGGCGTTCGCCCGGGGCGCGAAGCGATGCGTCGCAAACGCTTTCGGCGCACCCATGGCCGGGCGTTCGCCGATATGCGCGGCGGTGCCGCGCGAGCGAGATCTGCTCACCCCACCAGCCCGTCGACCGGCGAGGACGCCGAGGCGAAGCGCTTGCGCGGGATGCGCCCGGCCAGGAAGGCCTCGCGCCCGGCCTCGACCGCCTTGCGCATCGCCGAGGCCATCAGCACCGGATTGCGCGCGCCGGCGATGGCGGTGTTCATCAGCACGCCGTCGCAGCCCAGCTCCATCGCGATCGCGGCATCGGAGGCGGTGCCGACGCCGGCATCGACGATGATCGGCACCTTGGCGTTCTCGATGATCTCGATCAGGTTGTACTTGTTCTGGATCCCCAGGCCCGAGCCGATCGGAGCGGCCAGCGGCATCACCGCGGCGCAGCCGATCTCCTCCAGGCGCTTGGCCAGGATCGGGTCGTCGGAGGTGTAGACCATGACGTCGAAGCCGTCGGCGACCAGTTGCTCGGCGGCCTTCAAGGTCTGCACCACGTCCGGGTACAGGGTCTTCTGGTCGCCCAGCACCTCGAGCTTGGTCAGGTTGTGGCCGTCGAGCAGTTCTCGCGCCAGCCGGCAGGTGCGCACCGCGTCCTCGGCGGTGTAGCAGCCGGCGGTGTTGGGCAGGATGGTGAAGCGCTCGGGCGGCAACACGTCGAGCAGGTTGGGCTCGCCCGGGTTCTGTCCGATGTTCGTGCGCCGGATCGCCACGGTGACGATCTGCGCGCCGGCCGCCTCGGTCGCGGCGCGGGTCTCGTCCAGGTCGCGGAACTTGCCGGTGCCGGTCAGCAGGCGGGAACGGTAGGTCTTGCCGGCGACCGTCAGGCCGGCATCTGGCGTGGTGGAGGTGCTCATGCGGCGATTATCGCCCAAGCGCGCGGGCACGTCCCTGCCTGCAGCATGACCGGGTGGCCGTTCGCGCGTGGCGGCCGCGCGGCGGCAGGCGTTTCAGTTGTCGATCAGGGTGCCGCCGGGCAGGAAGTTCCAGGTGCGGGTGACGTGCAGCACGTCGACGTTCTCCTCGGTCTGCGGCAGCGGCGGGTAGGGTTCGGCCAGCCGCGCGATGCGCAGCGCGGCATCGTCGAGCAGCCGGGTGCCGCTGCTCTTGATGATGTCGGCGCGCTCGACCGAGCCGTCGCGGCGGATCGCCACGCTGATCACCAGCTCGCCGGCCAGCTGGCGCCGGCGCGCCTCGTCGGGATAGTTGAGGTTGCCCACCCGCTCGACCCGGTCGACCCAACTGCGCAGGTAGCTGGCGTAGGCGTACTCCTGGGTGCTGGCGGAGACGAACTTGCGCTTGGGCCGGCGCGCGTAGCGCTCGGACTGCAGGTGGATCTCCGCCGCCAGGCGCGCCATCGCCAGGTCGCGCTCGATCTTCTCCGGCCCCGGCGGCAGGGCCGAGGGATCGGCCTGCACGCTGGGGTCGGGCGGCGGCATCGGCGTGTCGCCCTGGCTGCTGGCGACCACCCGGTCCTGCGGCGGCTGCCGCGCCTCGGGCGACTGCGCGCGCAGTTCCATCGGCGCGACCCCGGATTCGGGCTGCGGCAGCTGGCCGATCTGCGCCTCGCGCGGGCGCAGGCTGCGCTCGTGCTCGCCGCCGCCCTGGTTGCTGGCCTGGGCCAGGAAATCCGCCTGCGCCTGGGTCAGCGGGCTGGTGGTCTCGGTCAGGATCACGTCGAGCGTGGGCACCACCGGCGCCGCCTGCTCGACCGCGAAGCCCAGCCCCAGCACCAGCATGCCGTGGACCAGCAGCGACAGCACGAGGGTCGCGCCGAGGCGGGCGCCGTCGTCGATCTGCACGGGTGCGGCGACGGCGGCGGTCATGCGTGGACGCGGGGCGATCGGCCGCGGATCGGCGCGGACGGGCGCGGATCAGGGCAGGGGAAGGACAGGGCGAGCGGTGGCGTGTGCGTGGGGGCGACACGCCCGCTGCTGCGGCGTGCACGCAGCGACCCGCTGTGCTCGGCGTTCATCCGCGTCGATCCGTGGCCAATGCCCTTGCCTGCCTCAACGGTCGCGCTCGAGCGCGTCGAACAGCTGTCCGGCGATGTTCAGGCCGAACTGGGCGTCGAGTTCGCGGATGCAGGTCGGACTGGTGACGTTGACCTCGGTCAGCCAGTCGCCGATCACGTCCAGGCCGACGAAGCGCATGCCGCGCCGGCGCATCTCCGGGC
>JAFAFY010000185.1 GCA_023423235.1 Pseudomonadota bacterium | reverse complement strand
TTCCCGATCGACGAGCGCCGGCTCTCGGGCCTGCTGTTCCCGCGGATCTCGCAATCGGGCCGCAACGGCTTCGACTATACCCAGCCGATCTACCTCAACCTCGCGCCCAATTACGACATGACGCTGGAGCCGCGGTTCATGAGCCGCCGCGGCGTCCAGTTGGGCACCGAGTTCCGGTTCATGACCGATTCGATCCGCGGCGAACTCGATTCGAGCTTCCTGCCCTCCGACAAGCTCACCCGCAACGACCGCGAGCTGGAGCTGATCGAGGTGCCGATCGCCGAGAACCGGCGCAAGGACAACCGTGCGTTCGCCAGCTTCCACGGCTCGGCCGACATCAATCCCACCTGGCAGGCCCGCGCGGGCCTGACCTGGATGAGCGACCCGCGTTATCTGGAAGATTCCAGCAACAACATCGACGGCATTTCGGCGATCAGCGCGGTCAGCCAGCTTGGCGTGTTCGGCCAGGGCCGTTCCGGCGACGCCGGCGGCTACTGGTCGGGCGGCGTGCTCGCCGACTACCAGTTGCTGACCGACTACACGCTGCCGGAATCGGTACTTCCCTACAACCGCCTCCCGCACGCGTTCATCAGCTGGGAACGTCCGTATGGCCGCTGGATCACCGCGGGCGTGGAAACCACGGCCACGCGTTTCGCCCATGTCGACGACGCCATCAAGCCCGGTGGCAGCCGCCTCGACATCAAGCCCTACGTCACCGTCCCGTTCGAAGGCGCGGCCTGGTTCGTGCGTCCGACACTGGCCTGGCGGCACACCAGCTATGCGCTGGACCGCGAACTTGCCGACAACATCGCCATCAGCCGTGCCCGCGATGCCTTGGGACTGCCGCCCGGCGCCACCCCGCCGGCGGATGTCGTGGCCGGATTCCGCGACGACGCTCCAAGCCGCAGCCAGCCGATCACATCGCTCGACGCGGGCCTGTTCTTCGACCGCAACACGCGGTTCCGCGGCGAGGATTACCTGCATACCCTCGAGCCGCGGATCTACTACCTGCATTCGCCCTACCGCGACCAGTCCGCGTTGCCGCTGTTCGATACCAGCCCGCTGACGTTCGGCTGGGGACAGTTGTTCCGCGACAACCGCTATTCGGGCGCCGACCGCCAGGCCGATGCCAACCAGATCACGCTGGCCACCAGCACGCGCCTGATCCGGGAATCCGACGGCCTGGAGAAACTGCTCGTCAGCCTGGGACAGATCATCTATCTGGACGACTCCCGCGTGGTTGCAGGCAACGAGTCCCCGATCGAACGCGGCCGCTCGGCCTGGGTGGCCGATGCCAACTACGCGGTCAACGACCGCTGGACCATCGGCGCCAGCTACCAGTGGGATCCCAAGACCCGCCAGGAGGACCTGGCCAGCCTGCGCACCCGCTACCTGATCGGTGACGAAGGCATCGCCAACTTCTCCTACCGCCGCCGCGGCGACCAGATCGAGCAGGCCGACCTCTCGTTCCTGTACCCGGTCTCGGCGTCGTGGAGCCTGATCGGCCGCTACTACCACTCGTTCACCGAGAACCGCATGCTCGAAGGCATCGCCGGCGTGCAGTGGGACAGCTGCTGCCTGGCCGCGCGCGTGGTGGCGCGGCGCTACCTGCGCAGCCGCCAGGGCGAGATGAACAACGCGATCATGTTCGAACTCGAACTCAAGGGCCTCGGTTCGGCCGGTCCCAACACGGAGGACCGCCTGCGCCGTGCTATTCTCGGCTATTACCGAGACGACCTCTATCTCGTGCCTCCGTCGGAGCTGCGTGGCAGCCACGACGATGACGCCTCCTCCCCCGGCCTGACCCCATGAAGACACTCCTGCATTCCCTCGCGGTCGCCGCGGCGCTGTTCGCCGCCTCGGCCAGCGCCCAGCAAGTCCAGCCGCTGGACCGCATCGCCGCGGTGGTCGACGAGGACATCATCCTGTCGAGCGAACTCGACCGCGCCGTCAACAACATCCTGCAGCAGTACGCCACGCGCCAGGACCAGCTGCCGCCGCGCCCGATCCTCGAGCGCCAGGTGCTCGAACGCCTGATCCTGCTCAAGCTGCAGACCGCGCGCGCGCAGCAGACCGGCGTGAACGTCAGCGACGAGGAAGTCGACTCGGCGATCTCGGCGATCGCGCAGCAGAACAACTTCTCGATGGAGCAGTTGCGCCGCCAGCTGGCCGGCGACGGCATGTCCTTCGACGCCTTCCGCGCCTCGCTGCGTGAGGAACTGCTGATCCAGCGCATGCGCCAGCGCTTCGCCCAGACCCGCGTCTCGGTCAGCGACGCCGAGGTGGACGCCGCGCTCGCCAGCCAGGCCAGTGGCGCGCAGTACCGCCTCGCCCACATCCTGGTCGCCCTGCCCGAGGGCGCGACGCCCGAGCAGATCCAGACCGGGCAGCAGAAGATCGACGGCATCAAGGGCCTGATCGACCGCAACGAGATGGAATTCTCCGCGGCCGCGGTGCGCTATTCCGACAGCCCCAACGCGCTCGAAGGCGGCGACCTGGGCTGGCGACGCACCGACGAGATCCCGGCCGCGTTCGCCTCGGCGATCACCACCCTGCAGCCCGGCCAGGTCCTCGGCCCGATCCGCGGTCCCAGCGGTTTCCAGCTGCTGCAGCTGGTCGACACGCGAGACGGCGCCGGCGAGGGTGCCGGCACGGTGACCCAGTACCAGGCACGCCACATCCTGATCCGCGCCCCGGCCGGGCAGGACAGCGAGGCCCGTGCCCGCATCGACGGTCTGCGCGCGCGCATCGCCGGCGGCGCCGACTTTGCCGCGGTCGCGGCCGAGACTTCCGAGGATTCGAGCAGCAAGGAACGCGGCGGCGACCTCGGCTGGTTCACCCAGGACGAGTTCGGCCCCGAGTTCGGCGGCCAGGTCGCCGCGCTGTCGGACGGCGACGTCTCCGCGCCGTTCCGCACCCAGGCCGGCTGGCACATCGTCCAGCGCACCGGCGCGCGCCAGTCGAGCGCCAGCGACAGCAACCAGCGCGCGCAGATCCGCGAATCGATCGGCCAGCGCAAGCTCGAGGAAGAGTGGGACCGCTACGTGCGCGAGCTGCGCAGCGAAGCCTACGTCAGCATCCGCACCGGTGCCGACGCCGATCCGGACGTCGCCGCACCCGGGGCCAACGGAGGCTGACATGCCGCGTCCCAGGCTGGCGCTGGTCCCGGGCGAACCGGCCGGCGTCGGCCCCGAACTGTGTGTCCGCGCCGCATGGCGCGAATGGGACGCCGATCTGGTCGCGATCGGCGATGCGGCCACGCTGCAACGCGCGGCCGCCGCGATCGACCTGCCACTGACCCTGGTCGGTGCCGAGACCGGCGAGACCCCGCCCGGCAGCCTGCGCCTGATCGAACTGCCGCATGCGCGCCTGCCGGACTTCGGCACGCCTGCGCCCGAGAACGCCCCCAGCATCATCGACGGCCTGCTGCACGCCGCTGCGGGCTGCCGCCAGGGCCGCTTCGACGGCATGGTCACCGGTCCGGTGCACAAGGCGGCGATCAACGCCGGCGGCATCGCCTACTCCGGCACCACCGAACTGCTGGCAGACGATGCCGGCTGCGAAGTGGTGATGATGCTGGCCAATCCCACCCTGCGCGTAGCGCTGGCAACCACCCACCTGCCATTGCGCGCGGTGCCCGATGCGATCACCGCGCCGCTGCTCGAGCGCGTGATCGGCATCCTCGATCGCGCCCTGCGCGAGGATTTCGGGATCGATGCGCCCGCCATCTCGGTCCTCGGGCTCAACCCGCATGCCGGCGAGAACGGGCACCTCGGCGACGAGGAGAACACGATCATCGCGCCGCTGCTTGCGCGCCTGCGCGAGGCCGGGCTGCAGCTGGCCGGTCCACTGCCGGCCGATACCGCGTTCCTGCCTGCGCAGCTGGCCGGCATCGACGCGGTGCTGGCGATGTACCACGACCAGGGCCTGCCGGTGCTCAAGTACAGCGGTTTCGAATCCGCGGTGAACCTCACCCTCGGCCTGCCCTACCCGCGGGTCGCGGTCGACCACGGCACCGCGCTGGACCTGGCGGGCAGCGGCCACGCCGACCCGTCGAGCCTGTTCGCGGCCATCGACCAATGCACCCGGCTGGCCGCGCAGCGCATGCAGCGCGCGCAGGGCCAGGACGCACCCGGGGCCGCGCGATGAGCCGTGCGCCGCTGCGCCCGCGCCATGCGCCCTCAACCGAGCGCTTCAGCGAGCCGCCGAAGAAGTCGCTGGGCCAGAATTTCCTGCACGAGCGCGGCGTCATCGACCGCATCGTGCTGGCGATCGCCCCCAAACCCGGCGAGCATCTGGTCGAGATCGGCCCCGGCCAGGGCGCGCTGACCTTCCCGCTGCTCGATCGCCACGGCGCGCTGACCGCCATCGAGTTCGACCGCGACCTGCTGGCGCCGCTGTCCACCCAGGCCGCCGCGCACGGGCAACTCACCCTGGTGCACGCCAATGTGCTCGACGTCGACCTGACCGCACTGGCCGCCGGCACGCCGATCCGGCTCGTGGGCAACCTGCCCTACAACCTGTCCTCGCCGATCCTGTTCCACGCGCTGGCGCACGCGGCGGTCATCACCGACATGCACTTCATGCTGCAGAAGGAAGTCGTCGAGCGCATGGCCGCCGGTCCCGGCAGCAAGGTCTACGGGCGCCTGAGCGTGATGCTGCAGGCCTGGTGCGAAGTCACCGCGCTGT
Organism: Pseudomonadota bacterium; assembly: GCA_023423235.1. Taxonomy (GTDB): domain Bacteria; phylum Pseudomonadota; class Gammaproteobacteria; order Xanthomonadales; family Xanthomonadaceae; genus Luteimonas. The sequence continues at coordinate 4,123 of JAFAFY010000185.1, read as the reverse complement.
TCGCCGTAGGTCCCGGCGCCTTCAAGCCGCCGCCGAAAGTCGATTCGGCGGTGGTGCGGCTGCGTCCGCGCGCGCCGGAGACGGTCGGCATCGACGATCCCGGGCGTTTCGCCGACATCGTGCGCGCCGCGTTCGGGCAGCGCCGCAAGACCCTGCGCAACGCGCTGGGGACGGTCTGCGACGAGGCCACGATCCGCGCCGCCGGCATCGATCCACAGCAGCGCGCCGAGCAGCTGGCGGTCGCCGATTTCGTGCGCCTGGCCAACCAGGCGCCGGCGGCGTAGTCGAAGCATTCACCCGCTGCGTTTACACTGGCAACACATGGACGAGACCGCCGACTACACGCTGGAAATCCAGATCGCCACCCGTTTCCTCGATGACGAATCGGTGCCGGACGACGATCGCTACGTGTTCGCCTACACCATCCGCATCCGCAACCTCGGGCAACGGCCGGCGCAGCTGGTCGCGCGCCACTGGATCATCACCGACGCCAACGGCAAGGTCGAGGAAGTCCGCGGCGAGGGCGTGGTCGGCGAGCAGCCGCGGCTCGAGCCTGGCGAGGCGTTCACCTACACCTCCGGCGCGGTGCTCGAGACCGCGGTCGGCACCATGCAGGGCAGCTACGACATGCTGGGCGACGACGGCGCGCACTTCGAGGCGCCGATCCCGCCGTTCACGCTGTCGATCCCAAGAACCCTGCACTGATGGCGATCTGGGCAATCGGCGACCTGCAGGGCTGCTACGACGCCACGCAGCGGCTGCTCGAGGCGATCCGCTTCGATCCCGCGCACGACCGCCTGTGGTTCTGCGGCGACCTGGTCAACCGCGGCGGCCAGTCGGTGGAGACGCTGCGGCTGGTGCATTCGCTGCGCGAGAACGTGGTCAGCGTGCTCGGCAACCACGACCTGTCGCTGCTGGCGATCGCCGAGCGCCGCGAGGAAGACCAGCGCAAGGTCAACGCCGACCTGCGCGGGGTGCTGTTCGCGCCCGATCGCGACGTGCTGCTGGACTGGCTGCGCGGCTGCCCGCTGCTGCATGTCGACCGCGCGCTGGGCTGGATGATGCTGCATGCCGGGCTCGCCCCGCAGTGGACCACGCAGCTCGCCGAACAGCACGCCGCCGAGATCGAGCGCAAGCTGCGCGGCAACGGCTATCGCAAGCTGCTCAAGAACATGTACGGCGACCGCCCGGCGTGGTCGCCGCGACTGACCGGTCCCGACCGCGACCGCGCGATCATCAACCTGTTCACGCGCATGCGTTACTGCGCGCCGCGTGGGCGCATCGCCTTCGAGGAAAAGGGCGCGCCCGGCACCCAGCAGGCCGGCCTGTATCCCTGGTTCGAGGTACCCGGCCGCGCCGAGCGCGACCTGAAGATCGTCTGCGGGCACTGGTCCACCCTCGGCCTGTTCATCGGCATGGGTGTGCACGCGCTCGACACCGGCGCGGTCTGGGGCGGCAAGCTGACTGCGCTGCAGCTCGACGCGGACACGCTGCGCATCGTGCAGGTGCCCGGACGCGACGTGCCACCGCCGGAAAAATGAGCCGCATGCGGCAGGCTCGCCGCCTGGGCGCATGTCTCGCGCTGCTGTGGCTGTTGCTGCCGGCCGTCGCGACCGCGCATCCGCTGGCCGACGCCGCGCGGCGCCAGGTCGGTGTCACCCTCCGCTACGACCCGGCCTATGTGCGCCTGGACTATCCCGGCGGCGATGTCGCCGCCGACCGCGGCGTCTGCACCGATGTCGTGGTCCGCGCGCTGCGCGTGCACGGCATCGACCTGCAGCAGCGCATCCATGACGACAAACGCGCACATCCGGACGTGTATCCGCAGCAGTGGCGGCATCTTGCGGCCGATCGCCACATCGACCATCGCCGCGTGCCCAACCAGATGACCTGGTTCACGCGCCAGGGCTGGTCGCAGCCGCTGCCGCAGGCGCGCGGCGACTACCGCGCCGGCGACATCGTCGCCTGGCGCCTCGACAACAGCCTGCTGCACATCGGCATCGTCTCCGACCGCAAGGCCGCCGACGGCACGCCACTGGTGCTGCACAACATCGCCCGCGGCACGCGCGAGGAGAACGTGCTGCTGGCCTGGCGCGTCATCGGCCACTACCGGCCGGTGCTGCCGGCCTCCCCGGGCACGGTACGGGCCGCGTCGCTGTCGGCCGGCAGGTAATCGACGAACGCAAATGCGTGCGCGTGCCGTGCATCGACCGCATGGCAGGTGCGCGCGACCGGCGTCCATTGCGCCGCGTCGAATGGCGGGAACCAGGCATCGGCGTCCGGCACCTCGGCCTCGACATGGGTCAGGTGCAGGCGCGACGCACGCGGCAACGCCAGCGCATAGACCTCGCCGCCGCCGATCACGCACAGCTCGTCCGCTCCGTCGGCTGCGGCGATCGCACACGCCGCGTCGAGCGAGGGCACGGCCTCCATCCCGGCGAACGGCACCCGGCCCGAGCGTGTCAGTACCAGGTTGCGGCGTCCCGGCAATGCGCGCCCCAGCGATTCGGCCGTCTTGCGGCCCATCAGCACCGGTTTGCCCACAGTCAGCGCCTTGAAGCGCTTGAGGTCGTCGGGCAGGTGCCACAGCAGCGCATTGTCGCGGCCGATCGCGCGATTGCGGTCCAGCGCCGCGACGAGGGTGAGATTGGTCATGGTGACTTTGGCGGCATGCGCGGTGCCGGCGCCGCTGCGAACATCGAGGCGTCCATCTTCCGGAACCCGACATGGCACCGCAAGCCGCCTTCCTTCTGCTGATCGGCCTGGGTTCCGCGCCCGATGCAATCCCCCGGGACCTGCCTGCGCGGTTCGAGGCGGACCTGGTCTACCTGCAACCCGGCGACGGCACGCGCCGCCTGCGGCTCTACACCGACACCGGTGGCGGCCTGTTCCTGAAACAGGATGCCGTCGAACGCCTCGGACTGCCGAGCGAGCCGGGCGATGCCGGGCTTGTCGCGGAACTCGGCGAAGGGGCGGGCTATACGCGCCTGCCGGACTTCGTGCACGCGTCCGGCATTCCCGACCCGGCAGGCACGGCGGACGGCAGGCTGCCGGTGATGCCCGCAGCCGCCGCGCACAACACGCCGCTCCCGGGCACGGGCGAGGACGACGGCATGCTGGGCCAGGCCTGGTTCGCCGACCGCGTCTGGACCTGGGATTACCCGGGCGAACGCCTGCGGCTCGAGTCGCCGCACTGGCGGCCCACGGCGGACATGCGCCGGGTGGCGCTGGGATTTCCCACCGGCGACGACGGCAGGCGGTCAACCAGTTTCCCGCGCATCGACGTCATCGTCGATGGCCGGACCCTGCCGATGCTGCTCGATACCGGCGCAATGACCGTCCTGACCACCGCCGCGTTGCGGACGCTCGACGACGGCATGCCGGCGCAGCGCGCCACCAGCATGATCACCGACCATCTGTTCCAGGCCTGGCGCGAGGCCCATCCCGACTGGCGCGTCATCGAATCGGCGCAGACCGGCACCGGCGCGGCGATGATCGAGGTGCCTGAGGTCGAAATCGCCGGCTGGCGCGTCGGCCCGGTGTGGTTCACCCATCGGCCGGACGCGAACTTCCACCGGTTCATGTCGAGCATGATGGATGCCCGGGTGGAAGGCGCGCTGGGCGGCAACGCCCTGCGCCACTTCGTGATGACCGTGCACTATCCCGAGGCGGCCGCCTGGTTCGACTGCATCACCTGCCGCGCGCAGGCGCCGCGCTGAGCGGCGCGGTGTTGCGCTGCGGCCTCAGACCGCGACCGGCGCCTTGATCGCCGGCGCGGGGTCGTAGCCGTCGATGGCGATGTCCTCGAAGCGGAAGCCGAACAGATCGCGCACCTCGGGGTTGAGCCGCAGTGTCGGCAGCGCCCGCGGCGTGCGCGCCAGCTGTTCGCGCGCCTGCTCGAAGTGGTTCGAGTACAGGTGTGCATCGCCCAGGGTGTGCACGAAGTCGCCCACGCCCAGGCCGGTCACCTGCGCCACCATGTGGGTCAGCAGCGCGTAGCTGGCGATGTTGAACGGCACGCCGAGGAAGATGTCGCCGCTGCGCTGGTAGAGCTGGCAGCTGAGCTTGCCGTCGACCACGTAGAACTGGAACAGCGCATGGCAGGGCATCAGCGCCATGTCCG
>JAFAFY010000167.1 GCA_023423235.1 Pseudomonadota bacterium | reverse complement strand
GCCCTGGCCGCCGCCGACACCCCGGCGTTGCGGCCGCTGCTCAACCTCACCGGCACCGTGCTGCACACCAACCTCGGCCGCGCGCTGCTGGCCGAGGCGGCGATCGACGCCGCGCGGGCGGCCATGGCCGCGCCGATGGCGCTGGAGTACGACCTCGACGCCGGCGGGCGCGGCGCGCGCGACGACCATCTGCGCGGACTGCTGTGCGCGCTGACCGGCGCCGAGGACGCCACCGTGGTCAACAACAACGCCGCGGCGGTGCTGCTGGCGCTCAATACCTTCGGCCTGGGCCGCGAGGCGATCGTCTCGCGCGGCGAGCTGATCGAGATCGGCGGCGCGTTCCGCCTGCCCGAGATCATGGCCCGCGCCGGCGTGCGCCTGGTCGAGGTGGGCACCACCAATCGCACCCACGCCCGCGACTACACCGGCGCGCTGACCGCCGACACCGGCCTGATCCTGAAGGTGCACACCTCCAACTACCGGATCGAGGGCTTCACCGCCGAGGTGCCGGCGCCGGCGCTGGCCGGGATCGCCCGCGAGGCCGGGGTGCCGCTGCTCAACGACCTCGGCTCGGGCTCGCTGCTGGACTTCGCCGCGTTCGGGCTGTGCCGCGAGCCGACCGTGGCCGAGGCGGTGGCCGAGGGCGCGGACCTGGTGACCTTCTCCGGCGACAAGCTGCTCGGCGGTCCGCAGGCCGGGTTCATCGTCGGCCGCCGCGCCTGCATCGAGGCGATCAACCGCAACCCGCTCAAGCGCGCGCTGCGGCTGGACAAGATCCGCCTGGCCGCACTGGAGGCCACGCTGCGCCTGTACCGCGACCCCGACCGCCTGCCGCAGCGCCTGCCGACACTGCGGCACCTGTCCCGCCCCCAGGCCGAGATCGCCGCCCAGGCCGCGCGCCTGGCGCCGCAGGTCGATGCGCTGCTGGCGCCGCTCGGCTACGCCGCGGAGGCCTGCGGCTGCGAGAGCCAGGTCGGCTCGGGCGCATTGCCCGCCGATACCCTGGCCAGCGCCGGCCTGCGCCTGACCGCAGGTGCCGATGCGGCGGTCGCCGGCGCAGTGCCCGGCGGCGATGCCCCGGAGCACCTGGCGGCGCGGCTGCGCGCGCTGGCGGTGCCGGTGCTGGGACGGATCCATGCCGGCGCGCTGCTGCTGGACCTGCGCTGCCTCGACGACGACGCGGCGCTGCTGGCGGCGCTGGCCGGGCTGCAGGCCCCGCCCGTGGGGGACGTGCCGGGCGCGCCATGATCGTCGGGACCGCCGGCCACATCGACCACGGCAAGAGCGCGCTGGTACGCGCGCTGACCGGCACCGATCCCGACCGCCTGGCCGAGGAGAAGGCACGCGGGATCAGCCTGGACCTCGGCTTTGCCTACGCCGACCTCGGTGCCGGCCGCGACGGCGCCGCGACCGCGCCTGCCGCCGTCACCGGCTTCGTCGACGTGCCCGGGCACGAGCGCCTGGTGCGCACCATGCTGGCCGGGGCCGGCGGCATCGATTTCGTGCTGCTGGCGGTGGCTGCCGACGACGGCGTGATGCCGCAGACGCGCGAGCACCTGGCGATCCTCGACCTGCTGGGCCTGGATGCGGGCATCGTCGCCCTGACCAAGGTCGATCTGGTCGATGCCGCGCGCCGCGACGCGGTGACCGCCGACATCCGCGCCGCGCTGGCCGGTACCGGACTGGCCGACGCGCCGGTGCTGCCGGTCTCGACCGTGACCGGCGCCGGCATTGCCGAGTTGCGCGCGGCGCTGGCCCAGGCCGCGACCCAGGCCGCCGCGCGGCCGGCCGACGGCGCATTCCGGCTGGCGGTGGATCGCAGCTTCACGCTTGCCGGCGCCGGCACCGTGGTCACCGGCACCGTGCTGTCGGGGCGGGTCGCAGTGGGCGATGCGGTGGTGATCAGCCCGCTGGGCCTGCCCGCGCGCGTGCGCGGCATCCACGCCCAGGACCGCAAGGTCGATGCCGGGGTCGCCGGCCAGCGCTGCGCCCTGAACCTGGCGGGCGAGGGCGTGACCCGGGATGCCATCCATCGCGGCGATGTGGTCCTCGCCCCGGCGCAGCATGCGCCCAGCGACCGCATCGACGCCCTGCTGCGGGTGCTGCCCGGCGCGCCCCGGCCGGTCACCGCGTGGCTTCCGGTGCATCTGCACAGCCACGCGGTCGAGGTGCCGGCGCGGGTGGTGCCGCTGGCCGGCGAACTGGCGCCGGGGCAATCGGGCTGGGTGCAGATCGTGACCGCGCGGCCGATCGCGGCGAGCGTCGGCGACCGTTTCGTGCTGCGCGATACCTCGGCCAGCCACAGCATCGGCGGCGGATGTTTCGTCGACCTGCGCGCACCTGCACGCAAGCGCGCCACCCCGCAGCGCCTGGCCTGGCTGGCGGCTGCGCGCCAAACGGCCCCGGCCGCCGCGCTGACCGAGCTGCTGGCGGTGGCACCGGTGGACATGCCGGTGTTCCTGCGCGACCGCGCGCTGGATGCGGGCGAGGACGCCACCCTGTCGACGGCCGCCGGTGCGGTCCGGATCGGCGGCCTGGCGCTGTCGCAGACGCAGGCCGATGGCCTGGGCAGCGCGCTGGCGGCGATGCTCGCCGAGTTCCATGAGGCCAACCCCGACCTCGCCGGGCTTGGCCGCGAGAAGCTGCGGCTGGCGCTGCAGCCGCGCCTGCCCAGGCCCGATTTCCTCGCCTTCCTGCACGCGGAGGCCGCGGCCGGGCGGGTGGTGCTCGACGGCGCCTTCGTCCGCCTGCCGGGCCACAGCGTGCAACTGGGCGCCGCCGACGCGGCACTGTGGCAGCGCATCCGGCCCGGCCTGCTGGGCGAGGCACGTTTCCGCCCGCCGCGGGTGCGGGATTTCGCCGGCGCG
>JAFAFY010000079.1 GCA_023423235.1 Pseudomonadota bacterium | reverse complement strand
GCCGCACCCGCTACCTGTGCACGCGCAACGCCGCGGAGCTGCATGGCGACAGCAGCCAGGGCGCGATGTTCGGCGACGAGGCCGGGGTCGACGAGGGTGCCGAGTACGCCGCGCAGCTCTACGACCGACCGCTGGCGCCGCACGAGACCGACGTCGCCGCGCGCCTGCTCGAAGCCCATGCCGACCGCATGTGGGACGGCGACCTCGACGCCGCGCCCGAGCCGGTCTCGCCGGCATTGCGTGCACGCATCACCACGCCCGCATCGGGCTGCGCCGGCCGCCGCTGCAGCTTCGCCCAGCAGTGCCCGGTGCTGAAGGCGCGCAACACCGTGCGCGAGGCGCAGGTGGTGGTCACCAACCATGCGCTGCTGCTGTCGTCGCTGTCGCTGGGGGAGGTGGAGAACGGCCAGCCGCTGCTGGCCGCGCCCGGCGAGATGCTGCTGGTGCTCGACGAGGGCCACCACGTCGCCAACGTCGCCATCGACCAGGGCGCCGCGCGGCTGCCGCTGGGCGAGATGGCGCGACGGGTCTCGCGGCTGCAGGTGCTGATCGCCGGCAGCCACCGGCTGGTCGACAAGGACAGGATCGGCAGCCTGCTGCCGGGCGAGGCGATCGAGCTGGCCACGCGCGTGTCGAAGGCGCTCAAGGCCTTCGCGCTGGAGATCGAACGGGTGTGGACGCCCGAACCGGGCGAGCGCGATGCGATGTGGCGCGCCGCCAACGGCCGCCTGCCGGAAGACTGGATGCCCGCGATCGAGGCGCTGGGCGAGGACACCCGCGCGCTGCTGAACTGGGTGCATGCCGCGCAGCAGCTGGTCGCACGCAACAAGCAGGAAGACCCCACGCGCGAGCGCCTGCAGCGCAGCCTGGGCATGGCGCTGGAACTGGTGGAGCAGCAGCACGCGCTGTGGTCGGGCTGGCGCCGCGAGGACCGCGACGGCCAGCCGCCGTTCGCGCGCTGGATCACCGCCACGCGCGAGGCGACCTGGTCTGCCACTGCTCGCCGGTGTCGGCGGCGCAGGTCCTGCGCCAACTGCTGTGGAAGGACATCGACTCGGTGGTGATGACCTCGGCGACCTTGACCGGCGGCGGCGATTTCCAGTCCTTCGCCATCGACACCGGCCTGCCCGGACACGCCGAGACCGCCTCGCTGCCCTCGCCGTTCGACCTGCGCCGGCAGGCGCAACTGGTGGTGCCGGATTTCCCGGTCCTGCCCGACGACCGCGAAGGCCACCCGCGCGCGGTCGCCGACTACCTGGTGCGCGAACTCGACTGGAGCAAGGGCAGCATGGTGCTGTTCACCTCGCGCTGGAAGATGGAGAAGGTGGCCGAACTGCTGCCGGCCTCGCGCCGCGCGCAGGTGCAGATGCAGACCAGCAGCAACAAGTCGCAGGTCGTGGCCGAACATCTCAAGCGGGTGACGGCGAAACAGGGCTCGGTGCTGTTCGGGTTGAATTCCTTCGGCGAGGGCCTGGACCTGCCCGGCGAGGCCTGCACCACGGTGGTCATCACCCAGGTGCCGTTCGCCGTACCCACCGACCCGCAGACCGCGACCCTGGGCGAATGGCTGGAAGGCCGCGGCCTCAACGCCTTCAACCTGATCGCGGTGCCGCATGCGCTGCGTACGCTCACGCAGTTCGCCGGCCGCCTGATCCGCACCTCCAGCGACACCGGCCGCGTGATCATCCTCGACGCGCGTCTGCTCAAGCGTCGCTACGGCCAGCGCATCCTCGATGCACTGCCGCCGTTCGAGCGGGTGATCGGCTAGGCCGGCGCGCAGAAAAACGGCATCCCCGCGCCTTTCGTCTGGCGAACGGCTGATCAAACGGGAATGACGAGCAAACGCTGAGTCCGGGGTTGCGCGAGACCGCTTCCCCGCCTTTTCGACAACAGCCCACACGTCTTCAACGACGTGATTTCGGACAGCACAACGTCCGACAGCACCGCGTTCAACATCGCACCTGCCCCTTCTCCCGCACGCGGGAGAAGGGATGCCGCACAGGTCGTCACGGCGATGCGCGTCAGCGCGGATTGCGGATCTGGTCGTTGGCCTTGCCGACCGCGCTCTGGGTCTTGCCGACTTCTTTCTGCACCTTGCCCTCGGCTTCCCTGGACTTGTTGCCGGTGACCTTGCCGGCAACTTCCTTCGCGGTGCCCTTGACCTGGTTCTTCATGCCTTCGCTACGGTTCTTGTCCATCTCGCTCGCTCCCCCCTGCCGGATTGCAGGGTCGCTTGGATATAGACCGCGGCCACCGCGCAGGCGGTGAAAAAAGCCGCGGCCGCGAATGCCGTATGCCGGGGATTCACCGATGCAAAGGTGCGCCACGCATTCATTGACAACACCCAATGCGCGCCTTGCCAGCGCCATCGCAACACCGGCTGCACGACCGGGCCGCTAACGTGTGCATTCATTTCCCATCGGACCACCCCATGCGCCTGCAGGCCGGTTGCGAACTGCTTGTCGAAGCCGAATCGGACTGCGCCGTGGTCGCGATGCTGCGCCCGCGCAGCGGCGATGCGCAGTGGCTGGCCAGTGGCAGCTACCGGTTCGATCCGCACGTGATGCCGACCGAGTACGTCGACGCCTTCGGCAACCTGTGCCAGCGCTTCGTCGTGCCGCGCGGACAGATGACCATCCGCGTGGAACTGGAGGTGGAAACCGAGGCCGTGCTCGCAGTCGCCACCGATGCCCCGCCCGCGCCCCCCGCGGCGTTGCCCGACGACGTGCTGCAGTACCTGCTGCCCAGCCGCTACTGCCCGTCCGACAGGGCGGTGGCGCAGGCACAGGACATCGTTGCCCGGGCCGCGCCCGGCTATGCGCAGGTCGAGGCGATCCGCAGCTGGATCCACCGCAACATCGCCTATCGCTACGGCGAGAGCACCGCCAGCACCGACGCCATGGAGACCCTGCAACAGCGTGCCGGCGTCTGCCGCGACTACACCCATGTGGGCCTGATGTTCTGCCGCAGCCTGCAGATTCCCGCGCGCATGGTGGTGGGCTACCTGCATGGGCTCGCGCCGATGGACCTGCACGCCTGGTTCGAGGCCTACCTCGACGGCCGCTGGTACGCCTTCGACGCCACCCAGGACGCACCCCGAGGCGGCCGCATCGTCGTCGCCTACGGCCGCGACGCCGCCGACGTCGCCTTCCTCACCAACTATGGCCCGCTGCAGACCCGGGACATGCAGGTCTGGGTCGGCCTGAAGCCCGCGGCCAATGGGCTGCCGCCTCCACCGTCCACGCCGGTCACGTCGTGACGGCACCGACAGTGGCGCTGATGGCATCCGTCCACCGCCCTGCCAACGCCTTCGCTCCCCATGCGGTGGCTCCTGACGCGGCAACTCGTGACCTGATTAGCACGAACCTTCAGCAACACGGTGCTACCCCCTCCCCGGCATGCGGGGGAGGGTTGGGGTGGGGGCAAAGCAGCCCGCATCCGCCCTGTGGGCACCTTCTCCCGCACGCGGGAGAAGGGAGACTGAGGGATCGTGCCAATCAGGACTCGTGATGCGACGGCTGACGCGGCGAGTGCGTGCAGGTGGCGCGCAGGTACACGCTAGAGCATCGGCGTGCCGCCAGTGACCGCGTAGCGGCCGCCGGTCATGTAGCTGGCCGCGTCGGAGGCCAGCAGCACGTAGATCGGCGCGCATTCGGCCGGCTGTCCCGGCCGCTTGAGCGGGGTCTGGTTGCCGAAATCGGCGACCGCATCGGCGGGCAGGGTCGAGGGGATCAGCGGCG
>JAFAFY010000114.1 GCA_023423235.1 Pseudomonadota bacterium | reverse complement strand
CCCGCGGGCAGTGGCCGCGGCGCCGGCATGCCCTGGCTGCTGTGGCTGGCCTGGGCGCTGCTGTGCGTGGCCGCGGCGCGGCCGCAACAACTGGGAGAGCCGGTGGCGCCGCCCTACAGCGCACGCGACCTCATGCTGGCTGTCGACCTGTCGGTGAGCATGAGCGAGGAGGACATGCTGATCGGCCGCCACGTGGTCGACCGGCTGACGGCCGCCAAGGCGGTGATCGCGGATTTCCTCGAACGCCGCGACGGCGACCGTGTCGGCCTGATCGTGTTCGGCCAGCGCGCCTATGCGATGACGCCGATGACCCGCGACCTCGCCAGCGTCGAGCAGCAGCTCGATGACACGGTGGTCGGACTGGTCGGGCGGGAGACCGCGATTGGCGATGCGATCGGGTTGTCGGTCAAGCGCCTGCAGCAGCAGCGCGACGGCGAGCGCGTACTGATCCTGCTGACCGACGGCGTCAACAATGCCGGGCAACTGTCGCCGCTGAAGGCCGCGGAACTGGCGCGCGATGCCGGGGTGCGCGTGCACACCATCGCCTTCGGCAGCGACGAGGGCGCGTTGTCGGTGTTCGGCTTCCGCATGCCGATGGGCGGCGCGCCGACGATCGACGAGGCAACGCTGTCCGAAATTGCCGACATGACCGGCGGCCGCGCGTTCCGCGCCCGCGACACCGCGGAGCTGGCCGGCATCTACGCCGAGATCGACCGGCTGGAGCCGGTGACGTCGCCTGGCCCGCAACTGCGGCCGAGGATCGAACGCTATCCGCTGCCCCTGGCCGCGGCGCTCGCGCTGGCGGTGCTGGCGCTGCTGCCGTGGCGCCGCTGGCGTGCGATCCGGCGGCGCGCGCCTGCAATGGCGGAGACGGCGCCATGACCGTGTTCGATGCCGTGCATTTCCTGCGCCCGCAGTGGCTGTGGCTGTTGCTGGCCCTGCCGCTGCTCGCCTGGACGTGGCGGGAGCGGCGTCGCGCCGACAACGCCTGGCGCGACAGCATCGATCCGCACCTGTTGCCGCATGTGCTCGAAACCGGGCCGGGACGGCGCGGCGTCGCCGCCTTGGTGATGCTGCTGCTCGGCGCCGCGCTGCTGGTGCTGGCCCTGGCCGGGCCGGCCTGGCGCCAGGCCGCGCAGCCGCTGCAGTCGGCCAACGTGCCGCTGGTGATCGCGCTGGACCTGTCGTCGTCAGTCGAGGCCCGCGACCTGCCGCCCTCGCGGCTGCTGCAGCTGCGCGCCAAGCTGGCGGCGTTGCTGGCGCAGCGCAGCGGCGGCGAGGTGGCGCTGCTGGCCTACGCCGATGACGCGTTCACCGTCGCGCCGCTGACCGACGATGTCGGCAACGTGGCGCTGTATCTCGATGCCTTGTCGCCGTCAGTGATGCCGGTCGACGGCAGCCGCGCCGGGCGCGCGATCGCGCAGGCCGTGCTGTTGTTGCGGCAGGCCGGTGCCAGCCGCGGCCAGATCCTGGTCATCAGCGACCACGCCGACGGCGACGCGCTGCAGGAGGCCGCCTCCGCGCAGGGTGCCGGCTTCACGGTGTCCGCGCTCGGGGTCGGCACGCCGCTGGGCGCGCCGCATCCGGCCGGCAGCGGTGTCGCCCGGCTCGACGCCACATCGCTGCAGGCGCTGGCGCGCGCAGGTGGTGGCCGCTACCAGACACTCGGCGCAGGCACCGACGACCTGCGCGCGCTCGGCGTACTGGACGCGCAGGCGGATGCCAATGCGACCACGACCGCCCGCGGCGCGCGCAGCTGGCGCGACGAAGGCTACTGGCTGCTGCTGCCCCTGCTGGCGCTGGGCCTGCTGGCGTTCCGGCGCGGCGCCGTGGTTGCGGTGGTGGTGCTTGCGGCCGGGCTGTCGCTGCCGCCCGCACACGCCCAGACGACCACGCCTGGCGCTGCGGCCAGCGATGCCGCGCCGCGCGGCACGCTGTGGCGCCGCGCCGACCAGGCCGCGCATCGGCAGTTGGAAGCAGGCAACGCGGCCTATCGCGGCGGCCGCTTCGACGAGGCCGCGAAACGCTGGTCCGCGGTGCCGGGCGCCGATGCCGCCTACAACCGCGGCAATGCGCTGGCGAAGGCCGGACGCTACGACGAGGCGATCCGTGCTTACGACGACGCCCTGTCGCAGCAGCCGGGCATGGCCGATGCGCTCGCCAACCGCCAGGCGGTCGAGGCCGCGAAGGCGCGCAAGCCGCCGCCGGGGCCGGGCGGGGACTCGCGTGGGCAACCGCAGCCGGGCGAGGACGGTGCGGGCGGCACACCCGGCGACAGCGGCAACCCCGCACCGTCGAAGGCGCCGCCCGCGCAACCCGCGCCCGACGCGCCGCCGCCGGGGCCGCCACAGGGTCAGCCGGGGCAGTCGGACACCGATGCCGACGGCAGCGAGGATGCCGGCACGCAGCCACAGCCATCCGGCCAGACTGGCCAGCAGGACGCCGACGCCGCGCTGCGCGCGCAGATGCAGCGTGCGCTCGATGACCAGGGCGATTCCGATGGCGACGTGGCCGGCGCCGAAGCCAGCGAGGCGCCTGCCGAAACCGCCGCCGAGCGCGAGCGTCGCGACGCCAACGCGGCGACGCTGCGGCGCCTGCCCGACGATCCCGGCGGTTTGCTGCGCGCCAAGTTCCGCCTGCAGCACGAGCGCCGTCAGGGCGCGCAGGGGCGGCCGTGACGGCGTGCCGGCGTCCGCGATGGCCGTGGCTGTTGTTGCTGGTCGCGCTGCTGGTCTGCGCCAGCGCAGCCGCGCAGGACCCGGTGCGCGCCTGGCTCGACCGCGACCGCATCGCCCTGGGCGAGACCGCGACGCTGAACATCGAAGCCACGGGTGCGGGAGCCGACACGCCGGACTGGGCGCCGCTGGCGCGCGATTTCGACGCCAGCGGCCACACCAGCCGCCGCCAGGTCGAGCTGGTCAATGGCCGCCGCAGCGAGCGCACGCTCTACGCCGTCGCTTTGCGACCGCGGCGCGAGGGCGTGCTGACGGTGCCGGCCCTGCGCGTGGGCACCTTGACCACCGCGCCGCTGCAGTTGAGCGTGGCGCCGGCACGGATCGCCGCGGCCCGCGATGGCGAGCAGGTGTTCATCGAATCGGAGATCGACGCGCAGTCGCCGTATGTGCAGCAGGCGGTCGGCTACACGCTGCGGTTGTTCTATGCGCCGGAGCTGGTGTCGGGGCAACTGGACCAGCCGGTGCCCGAGGGTGCCACGCTGCAGCGGATTGGCGGCGACGTGCAGTACCGCCGAGAGATCGAAGGAATCTCCTATCAAGTGCTGGAGCGGCGCTTCCTGCTGGTGCCCGAGCGCAGCGGCCCGCTGACGGTGCCGGGCGCGCGTTTCGATGGCCGCGGGATTGGCGGCGGTGGCATGTTCGGCGACCTGCTCGACCGCAGCCCCTTCAGCCGCGGCCCGCGCCAGCTCGGCGCCAATGGCCCGCCCAGCGTGCTCGACGTGCAGCCGATTCCCGCCGCTGCGCCGCAGCCGTGGTTGCCGCTGTACGGCGTGGACGCGCGCTGGCTGGAGGCGCCGGATGCGGCGCGGGTCGGCCAGGCCGCAACGCTGGTGGCCGAAGTCCGCTACGACGGCAGCCTGGCCGCGCCGTTGCCGGAACTGGCGCTGCCCGACGTTGACGGCGCCCAGGTATTCCCGGAACCCGCGGAGTTCGACGAGACCTTCGACAACGGCCGGCCGCAGGTGCTGCTGCGGCGCCGGTTCTCGATCGTGCCGGCACGTGCTGGCGCGCTGCACGTCGCCGGCCCGCGCATCGCATGGTGGGACGCGCGCGCCGGCGTTGCCCGCACCACGGCGCTGCCGACGGTCA
>JAFAFY010000101.1 GCA_023423235.1 Pseudomonadota bacterium | reverse complement strand
GCGCTCGTGTACGTGGTTGACCAGCGCGTAGGGCATCAGGTTGCCCGCCAGCAGGTCGACGTTGTTCTTGTCCGAAGGCGTGGTGCCGGCGCCGGAGTAGCCCGACACGCCGAAGCACGTCGGCGGCCCGGCCAACTGGTCGAGCAGCGGCGCGATGGCCAGCTGCATCGCCGTGGCGTAGCAGCCGGGGTTGCTGATCCGGCGCTGGCCGGCGTAGCGGCCGCGCGTCAGCTCCGGCAACCCGTAGTACCAGTCGGCGTCGAAGCGATGGTCGGCCGAGAGGTCGACGATGACGGTCCGCGGCGCGGCGGCCTCGATCGCTTCGACGAACGGCGCCGACTTGTCGTTGGGCAGCGCCAGCACCACCGCGCCCGCGCCCTTGGCGGCAACGGCTTCGGGATCGAGGTTCTCGTAGCGCAGTTCGCCGACAAAGGCTTCGTTGTGGTCGGCCACGCGCTGGCCGGCGAGTTCGCGCGAGGACACGAAGGCGAGTTCGAGCCCGGGATGGGCGGCGATCAGCCGGATCAGCTCGCTGCCGGTGTGGCCGCGGGCGCCGACGATGCCGACGGAAACAGGGGGGCTACTCATGGCTGCGGGGTCCACCGAACGCGCCGGCGGGGCACCGGCGGTTGCATGCAAGAGGAAGACGACACGACGGCAGGACCCGTCAGTCGACCAGCGTCGGCTGGCGCGTCGCGCAATGCGCCACGCAGCGCTGGATCTGCTCGAAGCCGTCGACGCCGTACCAGAACACCTTCCACTTCTCCTGCTTGAAGCAGCCGTCGGACTCGGCGTAGTAGAAGATGTTGATCTGGTTGTTGTGGCGCGAGCGCCAGAACAGCTGCGGCGTCTCCTCGCGCATCACGTTCCAGACCGCGCGGCCCAGGCCCTCGCCCTGGGCGTCGTCGAGCACCGCGAACTTGTCGAGGTAGGTCATGCCGTCGGCGTCGCTGAGCAGCACCGCGGCGCGGTAGTTCTCGCTGACGTAGGCACGCAGCAGTGGCGTGCGCGCGAAGTAGTCGTCGATCAGGGTGCGGCCGAAGCTGGATTCGATCAGCGTGCGCAGCCGCGGCAGGTCCAGCTCGTCCCAGGACGTGGCCCGCAGCACGCGCTCGCCGCGCCGCACCAGCGTGCCCGAGCCCTTGTGGGTGAACAGCTCCTTGGCCAGATCCGCCGGGCGGGTGATCGACACCGACGAGGCCAGCGGCAATCCGTCCAGCAGGTCCTTGATCTGCTCGATCTTGACCTTCATGCCGCCATGCAGCCACGGCTGCTGGATCAGCTGGTCGTACTCGGTCGACAGGTTGATCGAGTCGATCACCTTGCCGTCCGCATCCAGCAGGCCGCCGGTGCCGGTGAGGAAGATGATCTTGTAGGGCTGCAGTTCGCGCACCAGCTCGTTGGCGGCGAAATCGGCATTGATGTTGAGGATCTGGCCGCTGGCGGTTTCGCCCAGGCTGGTGATGACGGGAATCGAGCCGGCCTGCAGGCTGGCCTCGATCGGCGCCAGGTTCACCCGCCGCACTTCGCCGACCAGGCCGAAGGTGTCACGGTCCAGGTATTCGGCTTCGAACACGCCGCCGGTGATCGAGGTCGCGCGTGCGCCATTCTTCTGCAGCGCCTCGACCAGGCGCAGGTTGGAGGCCTGGAACACGCGGCGCACGATCGCCAGCGATTCCGGGGTGGTGACGCGCAGGCCGTCGATGGTCCGCTTCTCGATGCCGGCCGCCGCCAGCTCGGCATCGAGCTGCGGACCGGCGCCATGCAGCACGATCGGGGTCAGGCCGACTTCCTGCAGGAACGACAGCGAGGACGTCAGGTCGACGAGTTCGTCGCGCAGCACCGCGCCGCCGACCTTGACCACGGCGAAGCGCTTGGCGTCGAGCTGCGAGAAGCGCTTGAGGTACTGGCTGATCTCCTTCGCGCTGGCCATGCTGGAGAGCAGGCGCACGATGGTCTGGCGGGTTTGCTGGTGTGCGTGCATGGGGTGTGTCGTCTTCTTTTGCCGCGGATTCACGCCGATTGGCGCGGATTGGCGCGGATGGAAAGCAGGGGTCTTGTGGATGCCTGGCAGGGCCGTCATCGCCGCGGAAGCGGGAATGACGGGATACCGGGTGTTTCGCGCGCTTCCGCGTTCATCCGTGCAGGTCCGCGGACAGGCCGCCATTGATGATCCGGTCCACCGATTCCGCGTAGCGCTGCAACTGCGCCAGGGTCACGAATTCGTCCGCGGTATGCGCCTGGGCGATGTCGCCCGGCCCGTAGACCAGCGCGGTGTAGCCGGCGGCCGAGAACAGCGCGGCCTCGGTCCAGAAATCGACGGCATTGCCGATCGGCAGGTCGAAGGCATCGGCGATGTCGCGCGCGGCCAGGCGGCGCTCCTCGGCGCTGGCGCCGCTTTCGTCGGACGCGGGGCCGCCCGGCAGGCTGGGCCCGCGGAAGGTCTCGGTGAACTCGGCGGCGGCAGGCTCGGCGAACCCGGCGAAGGTCGCCAGCAGCGCGTCGATGTCCATCGAAGGCAGCGGCCGGAAACCGAAGCGCAGCTCCGCCGCGGGCGCGATGACGTTGCCCTTGATCCCGCCCTCGACCCGGCCGATGTTGAAACGCAGCCCGGTCAGGCCACCGAAGCGCGCATGCGCCAGCGACTCGACATGGTCCAGCGCGCGGCCACCCCAGCGCATCGCCTGGTGCAGCGCGCTGGCGGCCGGGTCCTGCCGGCCCGAGGCATGACCGGCGGTGCCGGCAAAGCGCATCAGCACCGAGGCGATGCCGCGATGCGCCAGCACCGCCTCGCAGCGCGTGGGCTCGGCCACCAGCACGCCCTCGAACGGCAGGCCGCGCGCCAGGAACGCGGCGATGCAGCGCGGGTCGTTGGCCTCCTCGTCGCTGGAGAACAGGAACGCCGCGTCGCCGTCGCCGGCATTGGCGGCGGCGATCAGCGCCGCCGCCGCGCCCTTGATGTCGCACACGCCCAGGCCCACCACGCAGTCCTGCCCGCGGCGCATCGCCAGCGGATCGGCGCTCCACTGCGGCGAATCGGGCACGGTATCCAGGTGCACGTTGAACAGGAGCTTCGGCGCGCCACGC
>JAFAFY010000067.1 GCA_023423235.1 Pseudomonadota bacterium | reverse complement strand
CGCCAGTGCGATGCCGACCGCCAGCAATGCGCGGCGGTTGTCGTGGGTGTCGGCGGTCATGCCTGGGCCGCGTCTGCGCTGCGCGGTGCGAGGCGGTCGCGCGCAGCGGCGATGGCATCGGCCAGGGCGTCGACCTCGGCATCGGCATGCGCCGCGCTCAGGGTGATGCGCAGCCGCGCCTGGCCTTCTGGCACGGTGGGTGGGCGGATCGCGGCGACCCAGTAGCCGGCGGCATCGAGCGCCTGCGACAGTGCCAGCGCTTCGGCATTGCCGCCGCAGCGCAGCGGCTGGATCGGCGTGTCCGAGGGCATCAGTTCCAGGCCGAGCCCGCGCGCGCGCAGGCGGAAGCGCTGCACCAGCGCCTGCAGTCGCGTGCGCCGCCAGTGTTCGTGCCGCGCCAGCCTGACCGCGGCCAGCGCCGCGGCGGCCTGCGCCGGCGGCAGCGCGGTGGTATAGACGTAGGGACGCGCGGTCTCGCGCAGGTGGCCGATCAGATCGGCATCACCGGCCAGCACCGCGCCGTGGCCACCGAGCGCCTTGCCCAGCGTCACCAGTTGCAGCGGCACCGTGGTGACGTCCAGGCGCGCCTCGGCGACGCTGCCGCGGCCGTCCGGCCCCAGCACGCCGATGCCGTGGGCATCGTCGACATACAACAGCGCCTGCTGCACCCGGGCGACGATCGCCAGCTCGCGCAGCGGCGCGCTGTCGCCGTCCATGCTGAAGACGCCATCGGTCGCCAGTACCGCGGCGCCGTCGGGCAGCGTGCGCAGTTGGCGCAGCGCGCCCTGGGCATCGGCATGCGGGTAGCGCCGCAGGCGGCAACCGGCCAGGCGCGCGGCATCGATCAGGCTGGCGTGGTTGAGGCGGTCCTGGACGCAGGCATCGCCTTCGCCGAGCAGGCCCTGCAGCACCGCAAGGTTGGCGGTGAAGCCGCTGCCCAGCAGCAGCGCGGCCGGCAGCTGCAACCAATCGGCGACTTCTCGTTCGAGCGCATCGTGCAGCGCGTGATGGCCGCAGACCAGGTGCGAACCGCCGCTGCCGGTGCCGACCCCGGCCGCCGCGTCCTGCAGCGCGCCGGTCACCGAGAAATGCTGCGACAGACCCAGGTAGTCGTTGCCGCAGAAGTTCAGCAGCCAACGCGCCTCGCCATTCGCGTCGCGCACTTCGCAGCGCATGCCGTCGCGGCGGGTGACCGTGCGCCGCAGCCGGCGCAGGTGGCGGGCATCGCGCTGCTGCGCCGTTTCGCGCGCGCGCGCGCGAAGGTCGGGACGTTCAACCGCCATGACGCACCCAGATGGCCAGCGCGCCCAGCGCGACCGCGGGCAGCGCCAGCAGGCCGTTGATCGCCACGCCTGCGCGCCCGGCGCGGCCCAGGCCCAGTTCGCCGGCCTGCTGCGCATCGGCCGTGCTCTTGTGCGCGAGCACCAGCACCGCCGCGAACAGCGCGGTGGCGAAGCCGAGCCCGGCGCCGGCATCGCGGAAATACAGCAACACGCCCCAGCCCAGCACACCGATGGCAACCAGGCGCAGTACTGCCAGCAGCGTCGACTGCCCGGCGCGCAGTGCCAGCACGAAGCCGCTGAGCCCGACCAGCGCCAGCAGCGCCAGGTAGGCCCAGCCCAGCACCGGGATCATGCAGCGCAGCTCGCGGGATGCAGCGCCAGCGCCGGATGCTCGACGATGTCGGCGTGCACGGTGCCAGGGTGGTCATGGCCGTCGGCATCCACCGTCACCGGCATCGGCCGCAGGCCCAGGCGCGCGAACAGCGCCATGTCACGCTCGGTGTCGGGGTTGCCGGTGGTCAGCAGTTGTTCGCCGTAGAAGATCGAATTGGCGCCGGCGGCGAAGCACAGCGCCTGGATCTCGTCGCTCATCTCCGCGCGCCCGGCCGACAGCCGGACCATCGAGCGCGGCATCAGGATGCGCGCGACCGCGATGGTGCGCACGAACTCGAACGGGTCGAGTTCGGCGATCCCGTGCAGCGGCGTACCCTCGACCTGCACCAGGCGGTTGATCGGCACCGAATCGGGATGCACCGGCAGGTTGGCCAGCGTCTTCAGCAGCCCCGCACGCTGGCGCCGGGTCTCGCCCATGCCGACGATGCCGCCGCAGCAGGTCTTCAGGCCCGCGTCGCGCACGTGGCTGAGCGTCTGCAGCCGGTCCTGCATCTCGCGGGTGTGGATGATCGCGTCGTAGAACTCGGGGTCGGTATCGATGTTGTGGTTGTAGTAGTCCAGGCCCGCATCCTTGAGCGCATGCGCCTGCTCGGCGGTCAGCATGCCCAGGGTCGCGCAGGTCTCCAGCCCCAGCGCTTTCACCTCGCGGATCATCGCCGCGACTTTCGGCACGTCGCGGTCCTTGGGCGAGCGCCAGGCCGCGCCCATGCAGAAGCGCGAGGCACCCGCGGCCTTGGCCTGGCGCGCCTTCTCCAGCACCGCCTCGGTGCTCATCAGCTTGGTCGCGGTCACGCCGGTGTGGTAGCGCTGCGCCTGCGGGCAGTAGCTGCAGTCCTCCGGGCAGCCGCCGGTCTTGACCGACAGCAGGGTGCTGACCTGGACCTCGGCCGGGTCGAAATGCTGGCGGTGCACGCTGGCGGCGCGGAACAGCAGCTCGGTGAACGGCAGGTCGAACAGCGCCTCGATCTCGCTGCGGCCCCAGTCGTGGCGCAGGGACGCGGGCTGGGGGAGCGCGGGCTGGCCGGCTTCGGGGCGGGCGTGGCTGACAACGGACATGGGCGTTTTCCGACAGAAGCGGGCGATCGAGAGCGGCAGTCTGGAAACCATGTCCGTACCTGTCAACCAGAACGCAGCCGATCCGGTTGACGTGCGCTGGCGCCGCTGGCTGCAGCGGCTGGCGCCGCCGCATTGCCTGATCTGCCGCGAACGCGCAGGCAACGGGATCGAACTGTGCGATGCGTGCGCGCAATCGCTGCCTTGGTCGGGCAATGCCTGCCGCCGCTGCGCGCTGCCGCTGGCCGGCGGGGACACCACCTGCGGCGCCTGCCTGCGACGGCCGCCGCCACTGGACGATGTCCGCGCCGCCTTCATCTATGGCTTCCCGCTCGACCGCCTGCTGCCGCGCTTCAAGTTCCACCGCGACCTCGCCGCCGGCGCCTTGCTGGCCGACTGCCTGGCGCGCAGCGTCGCGCCGTTGCCACGTCCCGACGCGCTGGTGCCGGTGCCGTTGCACCGCGCCCGCCTGCGCCAGCGCGGCTACGACCAGGCACTGGAACTGGCCCGGCCACTGGCGCGCCGGCTGGCGATTCCGCTGCACGACGCGCTGCTGCAGCGGGCGCGCGACACCACGCCGCAATCGCGCCTGGACGCCAAGGCCCGGCGCCGCAATGTCCGCAGCGCCTTCGCCGTGCCGGCCAACGCGGCGCTGCCGGCGCATGTGGTGCTGCTGGACGATGTCATGACCACCGGCGCCACCCTGCATGCGGCCGCGCTGGCGTTGCGCCGCGCCGGGGTCGCGCGGGTCGATGCCTGGGTCTGCGCGCGGGTACCCTGACCCGTCCCGCCTTTCCGGATACGCGCCATGCGAGTACGCCTGTTCGCCCTGTCCCTGCTGGCCTGCCTGCTGGCCAGCGCCTGCGTCGGCGGCGGCGATGCCGGCCCCTTCGCCGACCTGCACCTGCAGCCCGCCCATGACACGCCCGCGGACGGCCGGGCCGTCGCGGTCGACCCGGCCGGTGGAATGGTCTACCTGGCCCCCGGACTGACGATTGCCGGCGCGGATATCGTCTCGGTCCATGTCGCCGCCGATCCGGACCCGGTGCTCGACATCCACGTGGATGCAGCGGCAGGCCGCCGGATCGAGGCGCTCACCGCAAACCAGATCGGCAAACGGCTTGCGATCACCGCCAACGACCGGGTACTGGCGGTGGCAACCATCACCGGGCCGGTATCGGACGCGATCCGCATCAGCGGCGAGACCATGGAAGAAGTCGCAACGATGCGCAATGCCATGCGCGAGCCCGCCGCGGACACCGCGCCCTGAGCAGGCGCGCGTGGCTTGACCCACCCCCCGCACGGGCGTATTCATGAAACCCCATTGCTGAAGGACCTGTGACATGAGCAGCTTGTTGACCGGCACTGTCTCGCGCGCCTGGTGGGTCTTCCTGTTGTTCGGCCTGATCGGCATCGCCTTCGGCATCACTCTGCTGGTGCAGCCGGACGCCTCGGTGCTGGCGCTGGTCTGGGCCTTTGGCATCCTCTCGCTGGCCGACGGCCTGGTCAGCCTGCTCAGCCTGTTCCGCCGCGACCTCGCCCTGCCGCGCTGGCTGTTGCTGCTCTATGCGCTGGTGTCGATCGCCTTCGGCGTGCTGGCCATCCTGCAACCGGCGGAAATGGCCACCGCCTTGTTGTGGGTGCTGGCGCTGTGGCTGATCATCGCCGGCATCGCCCGCATCGTCTTCGCCATCCAGGTGCGCAAGCTGGTGCAGGGCGAATGGCTGCTGGTGCTCAGCGGCATCCTTGTGATCCTGCTCGGCGTACTGTTCTTCGCCAATCCCGGCATCAGCCTGCGCGTGATCGCAATCTGGATCGGCATCGGCGCGCTGCTGTATGGCGTGCTGCAGATCGTGGTCGCATTGCGCCTGCGCAAGCTCGCGGCAACGCCCTGACCACGGGCCCACGCGAAGACGCCGGCAGCCCGCCGGCGTTGCCGCTCAGCGCAGCGCGGTGTCGGCGGCAATGCCGGCGAAGACCGCCAGCCCGACCCAGTGGTTGTGCAGGAACGCGCGGAAACAGGCGTCCCGCGCCCGGTGCCGGGCGATGACGAACTCCCAGGCGACCAGCAGCGCCGCCACGCCCAGCCCGCACCAGTAGTAGAGCCCGAGCCCCGCCTCGCGCCCGACCAGCGCCAGCGCCGCGAACGCCAGCGCATACAGCACCCCCTGCGCCACCAGGTCCAGGTCGCCGAACAGGATCGCGGTCGACTTGGAGCCCGCGCGGATATCGTCCTCGCGGTCGACCATCGCGTACCAAGTGTCGTAGGCCGTCGCCCAGAAGATGTTGGCGACGTAGAGCACCCAGGCCACCGGCGGCACCGTGCCCTGCACCGCCGCAAAGCCCATCGGGATGCCCCAGCCGAATGCCAGCCCCAGGTAGACCTGCGGCAGATGGGTATGGCGCTTGAGATAGGGATAACTGGCCGCCAGCGCGACACCAACGAAACTCATCAGCACCGTCAGCCGGTTGAGCGTGAGCACCAGCGCGAACGCCGCCAGCATCAGCACCGCGAACAACAGCAGCGCCTCGCGGCCGCGCACCGCCCCGGTCGCCAGCGGCCGGTCGCGCGTGCGCTCGACCAGCGGGTCCAGCCAGCGGTCGGCATAGTCGTTGATCACGCACCCGGCCGAGCGCGTCAGCCAGACACCGGCCGAGAACACGAACAGCGTCCACAGCGGCGGCACGCCACCAGCCGCAAGCCACAGCCCCCACCAGGTCGGCCACAGCAGCAGCAGCCAGCCGATCGGCCGGTCGCCGCGGACCAGCTTCCAGTATTGCCCCAGCCGCTCGCGCCAGCGCGGGACGATGGGGGCGGCAAAGCGTTCGTAGTCGTGCATTGCGG
>JAFAFY010000065.1 GCA_023423235.1 Pseudomonadota bacterium | reverse complement strand
GGCTGCAGGGGCCGCCGGTGCCTGGGGCGCCGATGGCGCGGGCGGCGCCGCGGGCACGGCGGGCGCCGCGGCGACCAGGCGCAACGGCAATACGCCGGCGGCCGCGATCGCCAGCAGCAGGACGGTGGCGCCCAGGCGCGGGGAGGAGGTGGTGTGCTGCAGCATGGTCAGTCTCCGCTTCAGGCTCAGGAAGGTTGGCGAGGCGCTGGCAAGGCAGGCCGGCCGGTGCGGGGCCACGCCCAGGCGCACCAGCAGGCGGCCGTAGTCATGGCGGCAGCGGCCGTCGCCGGCGGCGATCACCGCTGCGTCGCAGGCCGCCTCGCGGGCGATGTCGTACTCGCGCACCGCCAGGTGCACCAGGGGATGGAAGAAGAACAGGTGCCGGGCCAGCGCCGGGATCCAGCCCCAGCGCAGGTCGCCGCGGCGCAGATGCACCAGTTCGTGGGTCAGCGCCATGTCCAGTTCGTCGCCGGCCAGCGGCGCGCGTGCGGGCAGCAGCAGGGTCGGGCGCAGGCTGCCGAGCAGCTGCGGCGAATCGATCCGTGCCGACAGCCGCAGCGCCGGTACCCGGCGCAGGCCGTGCGCTTCGGCCGCCAGTGCCAGCGCCTGGACCAGCGAGGCGTCGTGGCAGGGCTGCGTCTCGCGCAGCAGCGCGCGCGTGGCCTGCCAGCCGCGCAGCGTGCTCCAGGCCATGACCAGCACACCCGCCAGCCACAGCGCGGCCAGCACGGTGGCCCAGAGGGCGGCGCTGGTGGCCGCGGCGCCAGGCAGCGCGGTGGGTGAGGCCGGACCGGCAGGCAGGCTGGCGAGCGCGTCCACGGCCGGCATCGCCGCCGGCAGCGTCGTGATGCCGGTGTCCACCGGCGGCGCCGGCAGCCACGGCAGTTCCACCGCGCCCAGGCACAGGCCCAGCAGCGCCTGCGCGCAGACCAGCCACCACAGCCAGCACTGGGTGGCGGCGGGGATCCGCGGCAGCAGCTGGCACAGGCCCCAGACCACGGCGGCCAGCACGCCGGCCTGCAGGCTGGCGGCCAGCAGCCGGTCGAGCAGGGATGCGATCGACAGGTCCATGGCTCAGTCCTCCGCGCGCTGCGACTGCAGCCGTGCGACCAGCGCCTCCAGCTCGGCCAGCTCGTCGTCGCTGACCCCGCCGCGGCGCGACATGAAGGCCACGAACGGGCTCACCGAGCCCTGCAGGGTCTTCTCCACGAATGCGGCCACCGCGCCCTGGACCACGTCGTCCTCGCGCGCGGTCGCGGCATAGCGGTACAGGCCGTCGACCCGGCGCCGGCGCAGATAGCCCTTGGCGCGCAGGCGTTCCATCATCGTCAGCACGGTCGAGCGCGCCAGTCCGCGCGCCTCGCCGAACCCGGCGGCCACTTCGCCGACCGAGGCCTCGCCCTGCTGGCCGATGGCCTGCAGCAGCGCCAGTTCCTGGTCGCCAATGCTCTTGCTGTTGCTTGCCACGGCCATGCTCCGGGTTGACTACACGTGTCGCCAAACTAGGCGTGACGACAGCTGTAGTCAAGCATGACCGATGGCAGGGGGGGGCGCAGCGGCGTGGCGCGGCGCGCACGGCGCCGTCAGGCGGTTGCGGCGGCTGCGCCCCAGACGTGGCGCGCCGCGCGCACCGTGTTGCTGTTGAGGAACGCGACCCGCTCGGCCGCCTGGTAGCCGCCGGCGACCACGAACAGGATCGGAATGCGGCAGTGGCGCGCCAGCCGGAACACCGCCAGGTCGCGCTGGAACATCTCCGCGGTACCCAGCTTCAGCTGGCTCTTGGGGTCGTCGCGATGGCAGTCGGCGCCGGCCTGGTAGACCAGCAGGTCGGGGGCGATCTGCGGTACCAGCGACGCGGCCTCGCGCAGGGCCTGCTGGTAGGCGGGAAAGCCCTGCTCGCGGCTGATGTGGTGCGCCCAGGAGCGCACGCCGCCGCGGCAGCCGAAGCGGGTGCCGAAGATCGACACCGCATGCAGGTTGGGCAGGCGCGCGGCGAACTCCTCGGTGCCGTTGCCGCCGTGCTCGTCGCAGTCGATGACCAGGATCCGGCGCTCGGGCATCGCATGCGCCAGCAGCGCCAGGCCGTTGACCGGGCAGAAGCCGCTGCCGGAGGCCGGATGCGCATGGTGGAAGCCGCGGGCGATGTTCATGGCGATACCGCCGTCTGACATCGCGTGGTGCGCGGCCTGCAGTTGCCCGCCCAGCATCGCCAGGGTGGCGTCGCGCACCCGCGGGCTCCACGGAATGCCCTGGCGCGAGGCCTTGGGTTCGATGCCGTGCAGGAACGCGTGCAGGTAGTCGGCGTCGTGCAGGCCGTCGAGCAAGGCCGGATCTAGCGCCACAGCCTCGTGCAGCGCGATCAGCCCCAGCCGCTGCAGGCGGTCGCGGGTCGTGCCCAGCCGTGCCAGCAGCGGCACCTCGGCGGGGGCGTAGGCGGCGTTGAAATAGGCCGGGATGCGCATGTCACGCCGCCTGCAGGCGGCCGTCGGCGTAGTGGGTCAGGTCGGTCAGCGTGGTGGTCCGCGGCGACAGCATGTTGCCCTGCACCTGGCGACGGAACTGGGCGCTGAAGGCGCGTTCGCGTTCGGCCGGCGGTGCGACGAACGTGGTCAGGCGCAGGAACCGGACCTCGGCCAGCGCCGACAGTGGCAGCACGTCGCCGTGTACGTGGCGGGCGAGCGGGCGTGCATCCTCATGATGGCGCAACGCCAGCAGTCCGCCCGGCGGCAGGGTGACGCCGCAGACGGCCACCGGGCGCAGCAGCAGCGCCGAATGCGATTCGCCCAGCGCGATCTTCTCCACCAGCACGGGGTGCCCGGCATCGTCGACGAGGATGTTGACCCGGCCGCCGCGGCGGATCTTGCCGTGGGCGATCTCCAGGAAGAACTCCTCGGCCTGCGAGCAACTGCCGATCTCCGGCTTGACCGCCATGCTCGGCAGCGTGGGGTGCGGCGGCGTGCGCCAGGCCAGCAGGTCGTCGATCATCGCCAGCAGCAGCCGGCTCTCGCCGTGGGCCAGTTGCGCGGCGACCTGCGACAGCCGGGACGGCAAGGCCAGCAGCGCATCGGCGCTGTCCATGCCGGCCACGGTGTCGACGACATCCGCCGGCGCATCGGCCAGCTGGCGCCAGCCGCCGGCCCAGCCCGCGGCCAGGCAGCGCGCGGCGACGGCGCTGCTTGCGCGCATCGGCCAGTCGGCGAACAGGCTCAGGTCGGCGGTATCGCGCGGGTCGCGCGGCTGGTTGATGCGCTCGGCCAGCAGCCGGGTGGCCTGGGTCAGGCCGCAGCCGCGGCGCTCGGTCTGGTGGGAGGGGTGTTCGTCGAGCATCTCGCGCAGGGTACTGCGCAGCGGCAGGCCGCAGGCATCGAAGGCCGCTACCAGTTCATGCGACATCGGTTCACTCGATCAGCAGCAGCAGCGCGCGCACCAGCTGGCTGGCCTGCTCGCGGTCGCGGGCGTCGATGGTGAACACCGGGATCGGCGGCAGCCGGCCCGCCAGCGCCCGGCGCACCTCGTTCATGCGGAAGTCCGCGGCCAGGTCGGTGCGGGTGATGCCGATGACGATCGCCATGTCCGGGTCGATCTCCTGCACCGTCGACACCCAGTGCGCGCAGTCGCCGGCAATGTCGGCCGAGTCGCCCCGCAGCAGCAGGATCACGCCCAGCGCGCCGTTCATGACGATGCCGCGCATGTGCGAGAAGTGTTCCTGGCCCGGCAGGCCGAACATCTGCAGCGGGGTGCCGTCGTCGAGCACGATCGCGGCGAAATCGAGCGCGACCGTGGTCGTGGTCTTCTCGCCCATCGGGCCGTCGCTGAGCGGCATCTCGGTGGAGACCGGGGCGATGTCGGAGAGCACGCGCAGCGACGTGGACTTGCCGGCACCGACAGGTCCTGCCAGGACCAACTTCAAACCTTGGGAATACAAGAGAGCTTCCTCGGATCGTGGGATCTTGGGGAGAGGGAAATCAGCGTTTCAGGCCGAAACGGCGCGCGATGCTGGACCACAGCCCGGGTTGCACCAGCTTCTGCCGCGAGGGGAATACCACCGCCGGCCGCTTGGGTTCGGTATCGAGCAGCAGGTCGGCGGCGGCGAAGGCCCACAGACAGGCATTGAGTTCGCGCGCGTCGGCATTGAGGTAGTCGGCGGCGGCCAGTTCCTTGACCGACATGGGCTTGCCGATCAGCAGCTTGGCAATCTGCAGCGCACCCACCAGCGAGGGCAGGATGCCGAGATCGGGCCAGGCTTCCAGGCGGTAGCGGCCTTCCGGGAAATCCGGCAGGCGCTCGCTGGCGCGGTAGGCGGTGCGCATCAGGAAGGCCTCGATGCTGTTGGAGACCAGGCCCTCGGTGCTGGCCGGATGCTCGACCACCTCCATCTCCCAGTCCGCGCCCGACAGGCTGTCGGCGGCGGCCAGCAGGTCGGAATGGCTGGCGGCATAGACCCGGCCGACTTCCGGGCGCAGCAGCAGCATGCGGCCGTCGCAGCGGGCGTTGACCGCCTTGCCGCGCAACGGCGGCATCGCCAGCCTGCAGATCGCCGGCTGGCTGGCCGCGGCCGTGCCGTCAGCGGGCTGCGGCAACTGGTCGACCAGCAATTCGCGCATGGCCTTGGCCAGCGCGGCGGCCGGGCTGTTGGGGCTGGTGGCTTCGACCGGCAGGCCGTCGCTGTCATCACCCAGGGCGATCACCGGCGTCTGTCGGCCGATCGCGCGCGACAGCGCCTGGCGCCCGTAGGAGTCCGTGATCGGCGCGACCAGCAGGTGGCAGCGGGTGCCGTCCCAGGGACTGACGCGCGCGCGCAGCTTATAGGCGCCGAGCAGCGAGACGGCCAGCCGCACGCGCTGTTCGGCCAGGTCGTCGAGCGCTGCCGTTCTGATATCGAAGAGCATGCAACATCCCGTGAAGGGGGAAACGGGCAGGAAAAATGAAGAAGGCCGCGCGGTCCGTCCCTGGGAACGTCCCGCGCGACCCTGTCGCGGATGGATCAGGAGAAGTCGAGGGTCTTCTCGAAGGTGCGCAGCTCGTGGCGCGCCATCGCCAGGTTGGACTTGGAACGGTCGAGCACGACGTACAGGAACAGCTTCTGGTTCGACTCCAGCGGACGCAGCAGGTGGTACTGCTTGGTCAGCGTGATCAGGATGTCTTCGATGGTGTCGTTGAGCTTCAGCGCATTGGCGACCTTGCGCTTGGCGCGCAGCACTTCGGTGTTGCCCGCGGCAGCCAGCTCGAGATTGACCGCGTTGCCGTCGCCGGCCAGCAGCATGCCGCTGTCGGAATCGACCAGGGCAGCAGCGATATAGCCGTCGAGGTCGCGCAGCGGATCAAGGGAAATCTTTGCCATTTCAAAATCCTTCTTTTCTGTTGGGAGGGGTTCTCGGGTGCACGGCTGGATCCCCGCCGGTGCAAGGGGATGGGGGAATGCGAGGATCGGACGAGGGTGTTACGCGGCGTCGAGCATTTCCGCGATGCGCGTCGCGGTATCGAGCGCGAAGCGCAACGTCATCGCGAAGTTTTCCGAGCTGTCGGCCCACAGGCACAGCGCGTGCGCACGGGTACGCGACGGCACGCGCACCACCACCAGGGTGCCGCGCGAGGTGGCGATGCTGGTGTGCTGGGCCTGGCATTGCAGTGCTTCGCGGCTGAAGGATTCCGACAGCGCCAGCAGCGAACTGGAGATCGCGGCGACGCGCGCCGGGTCGAATTCGTGGTCGACGTGGCTGGCATGGGCGAAGGCGCGGCCATCGACGGTCGCGACCACCGCGCCCAGGACACTGGGCGCCGAGGACACGAGGCCTGTCAGGACCTCGCGGCAGGGTTCGGCGGCGGGGGCGGCCGGCGTGGGGGAAGGCCGGACCGGACGATCAAGGGTTTCGAGAGGCATGTGGATATGAATGGGGAAAGTGCCGCGGTAGACATGCAACAACCGTGCCAAGATGTGTCATGCATCACGGTTCAGTTTGGATGACGTCCCATGCATCACATTGCGCCTCGGCAGATCCGTGACGTTCATCCAGATTGCAGTGAGGCCCCGGCGTGACGTCGCGAACTGACGCTCACGTGACGTGATGCGTCAGCCCTGGCGGGCAACTCTGCGATCGGGATGCGTTCTCAGTCGCGAATCCGCCATCGCGGACCGGTGCGCCGCCTCAGTCCGACGGTACGGTGCGCGCCTGTGCCCAGGCGCGCAGGGCATCGACCTGCTCGCGCATCAGCACCGACAGCGGCCGGGTCTGGCGCAGCTCGGCACGCAGCAGGAAATCGCC
This sequence comes from Pseudomonadota bacterium, assembly GCA_023423235.1. Taxonomy (GTDB): domain Bacteria; phylum Pseudomonadota; class Gammaproteobacteria; order Xanthomonadales; family Xanthomonadaceae; genus Luteimonas. Next base: position 1,506 of record JAFAFY010000065.1, on the reverse strand, counting down.
CAGCGGCGCGCCGGCGGCGTGCGCGGCGTAGAGCCCGGCGACGATCGCCTGCTCGATCTCGGCCCCGGAAAACCCTTCGGCCGCCGCCGCCAGTGCCGGCAGGTCGAACGCCGCCGGGTCGAGGCCGCGGCGCGTCAGGTGCAGCCGCAGCACCTCGGCGCGGGTGTCGGCATCGGGCAGGTCGACGAAGAAGATCTCGTCGAAGCGGCCCTTGCGCAGCAGTTCCGGCGGCAGTTCGTGGACCTGGTTGGCGGTCGCGACCAGGAACACCTTCGACTTGCGCTCGGCCATCCAGGTCAGCAGGAACCCCAGCACGCGGCGCGAGACGCCGCCATCGCTGTCGCCGCTGGCGGACAGGCCCTTCTCGATCTCGTCGATCCACAGCACGCACGGCGCCAGCTGCTCGGTCGAGGCGATCGCCTCGCGCAGGTTGCGCTCGGTCTCGCCGTGGTACTTGTCGTAGAGCGTGCCGAAATCCAGCCGCACCAGCGGCACGCCGAAGCCGCCGGCGATGGCCTTGGCCAGCAGCGACTTGCCGCAGCCCTGCACGCCCAGCAGCAGCACGCCGCGCGGCGGGTCGAGACCGGGCGGGGCGTCGCCCTCGACGAACACGCGCCGGCGCTGCTCGACCCAGCGCTTGAGCCGGCGGGCGCCGGCGACATCGGCAAAGCGCGCGGTGTCGTATTCGTAGTGCAGGTGGCCGCTACGGTTGAGCAGCTCGAACTTGAGTCTGGCCAGCGCCGGCAGGTCGTCGGCGCACAGCACGCCATCGGCATGGATCAGCTGGCGGGCGATGCGCCGGGCATCGCCCAGCGACAGGCCCTGCAGGTTGCGCACGATCTGGCGCACCGCCTCGGCATCGGCCTCGACCCGGCGCCCGCCGTTCTCCTGCTGGTAGGCGGCGGCCTCCTCGCGGACCAGCTTGAGCAGCGCGTCGGCGTCGGGCAGGCGCGGACGGAAGCGCACCGCCATCGACTCCAGGTCGTCGGGCAGTTCCACCTTGTGGCCGACCAGCACCAGTACGTGCGGCAGGCTGCTGCGCCGCTGCACCAGGTCGCGCAGCTGGCGCTGGGTGCCGGCGTAGCCGAGGTAGGGGTGGAAATCCAGCAGCAGGTAGATGCCGCGCTGCTGGGCCTCGCGGATCGCCGCCAGGGTGGTGCTGGCGTCGGGGGCGACGTCGACCGCCTCCTCGCCGTCCAGGTCCAGCCGGCGCAGGCCCTCGGTGATGGTCCAGCGGTACAGCGCGCGCCAGACCTGCAGCAGCGATTGCCGGAACAGCTCGACCACGCGCGGCTCGTCGGGCGTTTCGATCACCAGCAACGGCGTGTTGGCGCGGATCAGCGCGGCCAGGTCCTGCAGTTCACTCATGAAACGCGCCGGTCGGAAGGGATGAGCGGCGATGGTAGCCGGCCACGACGTCCGTGGTCGCGGCCTGCACGGGGGCGGTGTACGCTCGGCCCCTGGCGTGGACGCTGGGAGACTTCGATGAAGACCGTGCTGGTGGCC
>JAFAFY010000063.1 GCA_023423235.1 Pseudomonadota bacterium | reverse complement strand
GGTGCCCGCCGACCTGCAGCAGGGCCAGCACCAGCGAGGTGAACTCGTGGCCCATCGGCAGGCCGGCGAAGCGCAGGTGGATGTCGTGGCCGGGCGAGGTCAGCGCGAACGACGGGCGGCGCGGGTCATCGCCGCCGGTGTCGACGGTGATCTTGGCACTGGCGTCCTTGAGGTCGTCGAGCAGCGACAGCAGCTCGCGCGATTTTTCTCCGTCGTCGACCGAGGCGACGATGTGGATCGGGCGCACGGCGCGCTCCAGGTAGCCCTTGAGCTGGGCTTTGAGATCGGCTTCCAACATGGACGGCTCCTGACATCGGGGTGGTCACGCCCTTGACGCAGCGCCAGGCGCTGCATCCGGGGGTGGGGGAGAGGGGGGGAGGAGAGGGGTGAACCGCAGCCGGCAACAGGGGCGCGACCGGCTGCGGTTCACCCCCATCCGCCGCAGGGCGGGGATGGGGATGGCGCGCACCGGACCGGTTGGCCGCGATGCGCGCGGGCGGCAATCAGATCTTGCCGACCAGGTCGAGCGACGGCGCCAGGGTCTTCTCGCCTTCCTTCCACTTGGCCGGGCAGACCTCGTTGGGATGGGCGGCGACATACTGCGCGGCCTTGAGCTTGCGCAGGGTCTCGGAGATGTCGCGGGCGATCGCGTTGTCGTGGATTTCCAGGGTCTTGATCACGCCCTCCGGATTGATGATGAAGGTGCCGCGCAGGGCGAGGCCTTCTTCCGGGATGTAGACGTCGAAGGCCTTGGTCAGCTGGTGGGTCGGGTCGCCGACCAGCGGGAACTGCGCCTTGCCCACGGCCGGCGAGGTTTCGTGCCAGACCTTGTGCGAGAAATGGGTGTCGGTGGTGACGATGTAGACCTCGGCGCCGGCCTTCTGGAACTCGGCGTAATGGTCGGCGGCGTCCTCGACCTCGGTCGGGCAGTTGAAGGTGAAGGCGGCCGGCATGAAGATCACCACCGACCACTTGCCCTTGAAGCTGTCGTTGGTGACTTCGATGAATTCGCCGTTCTGGAACGCGGTGGTCTTGAACGGCTGGACTTCGGTGTTGATGAGGGACATGGAAACTCCTGCGGAAAGTGGGGCGGAACGATCGGGACCGTCGGGCCGGGTTGCCGGCTGGGGACAAGCTTAGAGCTGGCCTATCGATATGTAAAATCGACAATAAATATACTATCAATAGGTTTCATATATGGTTCGGTCATTGATAATTTCAATGGCGAATCCGCGTTTTCGGGGGTTGCAATCGTTGTTGCGCTGCAGCAAGATCGAGTGCAAGGGATCACGCAGGGCGCCCGCATCGCGAATCGCCCAGCGCTTATCCAGGCGGCCCAGGGCCGCACATCGGGTTCCGTGTCCGTACCTCCCTCCCACACGCGTCACGGAATTTTGAAGGCGGCTTCGGCCGCCTTCATTTTTTTCCGCGCATGGGGCTTCCCGTGCGCCTTGCAGGGCGGCCGTCGCCGCTGCGCCAGCACGGGCAGGCCGCATCCCGCAGCGGCGCCGTTAGGATGTGCGCCCATGGACACCCCGCCGTCGCCCACCTTTGCCGCGCTGCTGCGCGCGGCCAGTGCCCGCATCGACGCGGACGACGCGCGCTGGCTGCTGGCGCACGCCGCCGACCGCACGCCGGGCTGGTTGTTCGCCCACGCCGACGATCCCGCAGCCCCGGTGCTTGCGGCGCGGTTCGAGACCCTGGTGGGGCGCCGCGCGGCTGGCGAGCCGGTCGCCTACCTCACCGGGCGGCGCGGCTTCTGGACACTGGACCTGGCCGTCACCCCCGACACGCTGATCCCGCGCCCGGAAACCGAGCTGCTGGTCGAGCAGGTACTGGCCCGCCTGCCCCCGGGCCCGGGCGCCCGGTTCGCCGACCTCGGCACCGGCAGTGGCGCGATCGCACTGGCGGTCGCCGGGGAGCGACCGGATGCGGCGGTGGTCGCCACCGATGCCAGCGCCGCGGCGCTCCAGGTCGCCCGCGCGAACGCCACCGCCCACGGGCTGGCGCGGGTCGAGTTCCTTCATGGCGACTGGTTCGCGCCACTGGAAGGCGCGCGCTTCGACGTGATCGCCAGCAACCCGCCCTACATCGCCAGTGACGACCGCCACCTGGACCAGGGCGACCTGCGCTTCGAGCCGCCCGCGGCGCTGGCCTCCGGCCACGACGGGCTGGACGCGATCCGGGTGCTGGTCGCCGGCGCCCCGGCGCATCTGCGCGCCGATGGCTGGCTGCTGCTCGAACACGGCTTCCAGCAGGGCGCGGCGATCCGCGCACTGCTGCATGCGCGGGGCTTCGATGCGGTCGCGACCTGCCTGGACCTGGAGCAGCGCGAACGGGTCACGCTGGGCCGCGCCGGCAGGGAGATCGCAGCGGGCTGATAGACTGGCTGCCGGTGTTTTTCCCGGATTTGCCCGCATGCGACAGCTCTATCCCCAGATCGAACCCTTCGACACCGGCACCCTCGCCGTCGACGCCCGCCATGCGCTCTACTACGAGCAGTGCGGCAACCCGAAGGGCAAGCCGGTGGTGGTGCTGCATGGTGGCCCCGGTGGCGGCTGCAGCCCCAAGATGCGCTGCTTCCACGACCCGGCGAAGTACCGCATCGTGCTGTTCGACCAGCGCGGTTCGGGGCGCTCCACGCCGCATGCCGACCTGGTGGACAACACCACCTGGGATCTGGTGGCCGACATCGAGCGCCTGCGCGAGCACCTGGGTATCGAGCAGTGGCAGGTGTTCGGCGGTTCCTGGGGCTCGACCCTGGCGCTGGCCTACGCCCAGACGCATGCCCGCCGGGTCAGCGAGCTGGTGCTGCGCGGCATCTTCATGCTGCGGCGCTGGGAGCTGGAGTGGTTCTACCAGCAGGGCGCCTCGCGGCTGTTCCCCGAGGCCTGGGAGCGCTACATCGCGGTGATTCCGGAAGCCGAGCGCGGCGACCTGATCGCCGCCTTCCACAAGCGCCTGACCAGCGAGGACGAGGCCACGCGCCTGGCCGCGGCGCGCGCCTGGAGCGTGTGGGAGGGCGCCACCAGCTTCCTGCACATCGACGAGGGTTTCGCCGACAGCCACGCCGACGCACGCTTTGCGCTGGCGTTCGCGCGCATCGAGAACCACTATTTCGTCAATGGCGGCTTTTTCGAGACCGACGACCAACTGCTGCGCGATGCCTACCGCATCGTCGACATCCCCGGCGTCATCGTCCACGGCCGCTACGACGTGGTCTGCCCGGTGCAGAACGCCTGGGACCTGCACAAGGCCTGGCCGAAGGCGGAGCTGGTGATCACGCCGGCCTCGGGCCACTCCGCGTTCGAGGCCGAGAACATCGACGCGCTGGTGCGCGCCACCGACGCGTTCGCCTGAACCCCCTGCAAGGAACCGCAATGAGCGACGAAGAGACGATCGTGGTCAAGGACAGTAACGGCACCGTGCTTGCCGACGGGGATGCCGTGACGCTGATCAAGGACCTCAAGGTCAAGGGCACCAACGTGACCCTCAAGCGCGGCACCCTGGTGAAGAACATCCGCCTGACCGACGACGAGGACCTGGTCGAGTGCAACGCCGAGAAGGTCAAGGGCCTGGTGCTGCGCACCGAGTTCCTCAAGAAGGCCTGATCCGCGGGTCTGCGCGGAGCGCCGCGATGGACGTCCTGGAACACAACCGCCAGGCCTGGAACCGCGAATCCCGCGCGGGCAGCGCGTGGACCACAGCGGTCGCTCCGGATGTGGTGGCGGCCGCGCGCCGTGGCGACTGGTCGGTCATCCTCACGCCGAACCGGTCCGTGCCCCGCGACTGGTTCGGCGCGCTCGACCACTGCGATCTCCTGTGCCTGGCCGCGGGTGGTGGGCAGCAGGCGCCCATACTCGCGGCCGCGGGCGCACGCGTCACCAGCTTCGACCTGTCCGATGTCCAACTCGACAAGGACCGGGCGGTCGCCGAGCGCGATGGCCTTGCGCTGGACTGCGTGCGTGGCGACATGGCCGACCTGTCGGTATTCGACGCTGCCAGCTTCGACCTGGTTTTCCACCCGGTGTCGAACGTGTTCGTGCCCGATGTCGAGGCGGTGTGGCGTGAGTGCGCGCGGGTGTTGCGCCCGGGCGGCCGCCTGCTCGCCGGTTTCATGAATCCCGCGTTCTACCTGTTCGATCACGAGGCAAGCGCAGCCAGCGGCGAGTGCGTGGCGCGGTACCGGCAGCCCTATGCGGAGCCGGCGAGTCTCGACGCCGAGGCCCGCGCGCGTTGGCAGGCCAGCGGCCGCGCGGCGGAGTTCGGGCATTCGTTGCAGGCGCAGATCGGCGGGCAACTGGCTGCCGGGTTCCGCCTGGCGGCACTGTACGAGGACGACTGGGACGATGCGGTCACGCCACTGAACCGGCTGATGCCGCTGGCGATCGCGACGCTGGCCATCCGGGCGGTCTGAGCACGGGATCCGTCCGGCGCTTCAGTCCGCTGGCGAACCGTCCGGGTTGAACTCGATCATCCACAGCCCGGCCCACAGCTTGAGGTCGAGCTCGAAGCCTTCGGCGTGCTTGCGCATCAGCCACGCGGCGGCCTCGTTGCGCGGCACCGCGTGCACGGTGATGTCCTCGTCGTTGACGCCGCCGCCGTCGCCCACCCGGGTCAGCTCACGGGCGCGGGCGAAGGCGATGCGCTCGTTGCTCATGCCGGCCGAGGTCGGCCCGGTCAGCAGCACGTCCACGCGCCCGGGCGACCAGCCGGTCTCCTCGATCAGTTCGCGCCGCGCGGCTTCCTCCAGCGAATCATCGTCGTGGTCGTCGCCAACCAGCCCGGCCGGCATCTCGATCGTGCGCGCGCCCAGCGGCACCCGGTATTGCTCGACGAACAGCACCTCGTCCTCGGGGGTGACGGCGATCACCAGCACCGCCAGGCCGTCGCGGCCGTGGGTGCGCTCGCACGATTCCCATTTGCCATGGCGGACCAGGCGCAGCCAGTCGCCCTGGTACAGCAGTTCGGTGCCCGGATCGGGATCAGGAAGTTCGTTCATGGGGCGATGCTAACGCCAGTCGATGTCGATCGTGCACCGCCGCGTGCAGCCTGCGGCCTGCGCGCCGCGCCTCAGCCCGGCGCGTAGGCGAGTCCGGCCGCCGCATGCAGCCGGCGCCGGGTCATCGGGCCGAAACGCAGGCGCTCGCACAGCAGGCCCAGGGCATCGGCATCGCCGCTGCGGCGTGCGAACCCATGCCCGGCCTCGCCCAGAGGCGCGTCGCAGGCGATGGTCGTCAGTTGCCGGTACAGCAGCGCGGCCTCGCGGTGCAGCTTGAGCTTCGCGCCGGCCTGGCCGGCGCCGCGGAAGCGCAGGTACTGGATCTCGTCGACGCGTTCGATCAAGGCATCCAGCGTGCCGAAATGGTGCAACAGGCTGGCCGCGGTCTTGCTGCCGATGCCGGGCACGCCGGGAATGTTGTCGATCGCATCGCCGCACAGCGCCAGGTAGTCGGCGATCTGGTGCGCCTCCACGCCGTGGCGCGCACGCACCCCGGCCGCGCCCCAGCGCAGGCCGCGGGCGAAGTCCCATTGCTCGTCGTTGCCCTGCAGCAGCTGCGAGAGATCCTTGTCGGCAGACACGATCACGCCGCGGTGCGCACGCGCGCGCCCGGCCTGCAGCGCGCTGCCGATGAGGTCGTCGGCTTCGTACTCGGTATCGGCCAGCACGATCAGCCCCAACGCGCGGCACAGCGCCTTGCAGTGCCCGAACTGGCGCCGCAGGGCATCGGGCGCCGGCGGCCGGTTGGCCTTGTAGGCGGGATAGATGCGGTTGCGGAAGCAGCTGTCGAGCGCTTCGTCGAAGGCCACCGCGATGTGCTGCGGCCGCTCGCGCTCCAGCAACTCCGCCAGGAACCGGGCGAAGCCATGCACGGCATTGGTCGGCCAGCCGTCCTGGTCCTGGAACTCGTCGGGCAGCGAATGCCAGGCCCGGAAAACGTACAGGCTGGCATCGACCAGCACCAGCGGCGCCTCGGGCGGGCGCCGGGTGGGGCCCTCGTCCGCCATGCGCGTCAGTCGCCTTGCCAGTCGGTCAGCAGCGCGGCCGGGTCCGGGCGCTCGCGCTCGGGCGCCTCGCGCGTGGGTGTGCCGATGTGGATGAAGCCGACGATGCGTTCCTGCGCGCCGACGCCGAGCGCGCCGGTGATCGCGGCATCGTCCGCAGCCCAGCCGGTCAGCCACACCGCGCCGAAGCCCAGCGCCTGCGCGGCCTGCAGCAGGGCGAAGCAGACGCAGCCGGCGGTGAGCAGGCGCTCCTGCGCGGGAATCGCGGTGTCGTCCTGGTCGAACACGGCGACCACGGTGATGACCAGCGGCGCGTGCGAAAAGCGGCGGCGTGCCTTCTCGCGCGCGCCTTCGCCCGCGTCGGGCTCGCGCACCAGCAGTTGCGCCTCGGCCAGCGCGCCCAGGCGGTCGCGGGCCTGTCCTGCAATGCGGATGAAGCGGAACGGGACGCGCTTGCCATGGTCGGGTACCCGCGAGGCGGCGCGCAGCATGCGCAGCAGGGTGGCATCGTCCGGACCGGGCGCGCCGAGCTGGCTGGCCGGTGTCGAGCGGCGGGCATCGAGCGCCGACAGCGCGCTGCATTCGTTATTTGGGAGTGTGGTCACAGACCTTTCATACACCTTCGGGAATCTTGTCGTCGGGGCATTTTGCCCCGTCCCCCGATTGTCCCCCAAATGACCCACTACGACGACATCGCCGTGGCCAGCGGTACGCGCGCGACCCCGCCGCGCGGCGCCGCGCGCGTGCTCGAGACCCTGCGCCATGACGCGGTGACCGAGCTTGGCGGCGTGCTGTCGGGTTTCTGGAGCGGGATCGAGGAACAGGTCCGGCTGGCGGCGCTGGCCGGGCACGACTACATGGCCGCGCAGGATGACCGCGTGGCGGTGCTGGATCTCAGTCATCGCGCGCTGGAGCTGGCGACGCGCTTCCGCAAGGCGATCGAGCGCGAGTTCGACCAGTGGCTCGCCGACGAGGCCAAGCGCGAGGCCCGCGATTCGTTGAGCCTGATGTCGGAAGGGCAACTGGAAGTGCATCTCGCCGGGCAACAGATCGTCGAGCTGATGGACCACCAGTTCCTGCATCCGCTGGCGGCGCTGGACCAGCGCCTGAAACTGCTGGCGGCGCAGCTGGGCATCCGCGGCGCGCATGCCAACCCGCTGCGCCCGGAGGTGCCGGTCAAGGCGTTCATGCGTCTGTTCGAGGCCGACGAACTGCCGCCGGGCCTGCGCACGATGGTTTTCCGTCAGTTCGACAAGCGTCTGCCGGCGATCCTGGGCGAGGTCTACGAGCGCGCCAACGCCACCCTGGATGCCGCCGCCATCGGCGGTCATGTCGTGCAGGGGATGCAGGCCGGCGCACGCCAGCATCCGTTGCAGCGGCAGTCGCGTGACGCCGGCGCCGGACAGGGCGTCCGCCAGGGCGAGGCTGCGGAAAGCGGCTGGGTTCCCGAGGGCGGCGTGGTTGCGCCGTTGCACGCAGCGGCAGCGGACGTGCCGGGCGTCCCGCCAGCGGCCGCATCCCCGGGCAGCACCGCATACGGGCCGCTCTCGGCCGGCCTGATGCAGGTGCTGGCCGCCCACCAGCAGGAACAAGCCGCCTACGGACAGCAGGCCGCGCACGGGCAGCAGGGCGCGCCCGTCCCGGCGCCGGCGCATGGCTATCGCGACCTCGTGCGCGAGCAGTTGCACAGCTGGCGCGAGCGCCAGGCCGCGGCGCAGGTATCCTCTCCGGCCGCGCCCGATGCCGCCGGACAGGACGGCGACGTTGCCGGCAACGCCCTGAGCATGTCCCAGCTGCTCAGCGTCACCACCATGCTGCAGAGCGACGACCCGACGCCGTACGCGCGCGCCCTGGTCGGCGAGGACCGGCGGCCGCTGTCGGAGGTGATCCGTGCCCAGTTGCTGCGCGGCCTGCGCGAGCTCGGTGTCGATCCCGAGCGCAATCCGCTCAGCCGTGACGACGAGGATGCGATCGATTTGGTCGGCATCCTGTTCCAGTCGCTGTTCGATGCCAACGACCTGCTGCAGCAGGCGCGCGACATCTACGGCCGCCTGGTCGTGCCCTACCTCAAGGTGGCGCTGACCGACGACTCGATGTTCAACCAGCGCGGGCATCCGGCGCGCCGGCTGCTCGATGCGGTGACCGAGGCCTGTGACGGCAATGCCGGCGAGACTCCGCAGGACCGCGACACCCTCGACCACACCGGCCGGGTCGTCGACCGCGTGGTGGAGGAGTATCAGGACGACCAGGCGGTGTTCGAACTGGCCGCGACCGAACTGCGCCAGCGCCTCGACCAGCAGCGCCGTCGCGCGGACGTGGCCGAGCGCCGCGCGGCCGAGGCGATCCATGGGCGTGAGCGGCTGCAGCAGGCTCGGCGCAGCGTCGACGACCTGGTCGCCTCGCGGCTGCGCGAGCGTCCGCTGACCGCAGCCGTCGCCCTGTTCCTCGACCGCCACTGGCGGCATTACCTGACCCGGACCTGGCTGCGCGACGGTCCGGACTCGGCCCGGCACCTGGCCGCGATCGGGGTCGGCGATGCCATGGTGCAGGTCGATGCCGACGGCGCGCTGGCACTGGGCGGCGCCGTGGCCGACGAACTGCTGGCGCTGCAGGTGCCGCTGGGCGAGTGCTATTCCAGTTGTGGCCTGGATGCCAATGCCGCGCGTGATGCGATGGCGCGGATCATCGCCGCGCTGGCGCTGCCGGACACGCCGCGCCGCGTGCACGCGCCGCAACCGCCGGAGGAGGGCGCGGACGAGGACGGCGAGGAAGCCGCGCTGCACCTGGCCGGCGGCAGCGATGGCCTGGACTTCGACCCGACCGTCGCCGCGCGCATGCGCCAGTTGCGGGTGGGCCAGTGGCTGCGGCTGATCGACGGCAATGGCCGCGAATCCGCCGCGCGGGTGGCCTGGATCAGCCCGCTGACCGCGCGTCTGCTGATCGTCAACCGGCGCGGCGTGCGCCGCATGGTGGTCTCCCCCGAAGAGCTTGCGGCGCTGGTCGGCGCCGGGCGTGCCGAGATCCGCGCGGTCGACGCGCCGTTCGACGAAGCCATGAAGCATGTCTGGCAACAGCTCAATGCGGCCAATGATGCCGCGACCCCGGACCGGGCGACCGGCTGACCTGCTGCGTTCCGCCCCGCGTCCGCTCCCGTCACGCCCGCATACGATAATGTCGCGCTGACGATCCTGGGGAGAGGTGGGCACGATGCCCGGAGCGGAAACATACGGAAACCATGGCGGCGCCCGCCAGGATGCGCCGGCGCAGGTGGTGGACGTGCTGCGCCGGGAAACCTTCGCCCGGCTCGGGCCGCTGCTGGGCGAGAGCGTGCGCGGCGAGCGCGCCCGTCTGTCCGCGCTGCAGGCCGATGCCGCGCAGGCCAACCGCCCGCCACCTGCCGGCGTGGCCGAGGCCCTGACCAACCTGACGATCCTGGGCGCCGAGCTCATGGACCACGAGCAGCGCTGGCAGAAGTCGCTGGGCGAGGTGTTCGCGGCATGGCCCGAACCGCCGGCCGCACGGGTGGTATCGGGATTCGCCCTGGTGTCCGACGACGAACTGCAGGCGCAGTTGATCGGACAGCCGGTCGCCGAGGCGCTGGACAAGCGCTTCGCCTACGTGCGCGACGTGATCGACAAGCGGCTGCTGTCGCTGGCCACGCGGCTGCAGACCGGGCGCCGCCCGACCAATCCGCTTGCTCCGCAGCACATCGTCGACGCCTTCCTCGCCGCGTTCACGCCGCAGGACTGCACCCCGGACCTGCGCCAGTCGCTGCTGCGCGGCTACGACAAGCTGCTGGAGTCGCATCTGGGTGCGCTCTACGAGTGGTGCAATGCGCACCTGGCCGAGGCCGGCCATGCCATGGCCAGCGGCAACGACCATGCCTCGCTGATTGCCGGTCTCGGCCCCGACGGGCATGCGGCCAGCGGCTCCGGCACAGGCTGGGAACGCGGCAACATGGCGCCCGCCGGCGACGCCGCCTGGCAGCGCCGCGGCGGCGCGGCGGACGCATCCAC
>JAFAFY010000020.1 GCA_023423235.1 Pseudomonadota bacterium | reverse complement strand
GCCTGCGCCATGGCCTATCCGCTGGTCAAGGCGATCCAGCAGCGCCATGGCGACGATGTCGCCTTCGTGTTCCGGCATTTCCCGCTGGCCGAGGTGCACCCGTACGCGAAGCTTGCGGCCGAAGTCGCTGAAGGCGCCGACGCGCAGGGGCGGTTCTGGGACATGCATGACTGGCTCTACGAGAACCAGGACGGCTGGGTGGCCGAGGGTGTCGAGGGGCTGGAAGCCGGTCTGCGCGCGCTCTCGCTCGATGAGGGCCGGGTCGCCGGGGCGGCGCAGTCGCCGGCGGTTGCCGCGCGCATCCACCGCGATTTCATGGGCGGCGTGCGCAGCGGCGTCAACGGCACTCCGTCGTTCTATCTCAACGGCGCCCGCTTCGAGGGCGATTTCGAAGATTTGCAGGCGGTCATCGACGAGGTGATCGCCCAGACGCGGTGAGCCAGCCTGCACCGGCCGCGCTACCCTCCCGACCTGCGGCTCCTGTCGCGTTTTTCCCCACTGCCACCATCCATCCACTGGAGGACACCATGGCCAAGAAGACGAAAGCCAAGCCCGAGACCAAGAAGAGCAGCACCGGCAAGAAGGTCGATGCCAAGCGCCTGCGCGATGCGCCGCTGCTCACGCCCACCGACCTGCATCCCGACGCGACCCGCGACATCTCCGGCTCGCTCAACGCGATCCTGGCCGACGTGTTTGCGCTCTACCTCAAGACCAAGAATTTCCATTGGCACGTCAGCGGTCCGCATTTCCGCGACTACCACCTGATGCTCGACGAGCAGGGCGACCAGCTGTTTGCGATGACCGACCCGATCGCCGAGCGCGTGCGCAAGCTCGGTGGCCTGACCCTGCGTTCGATCGGCCAGATCGCCCGCGAGCAGCGCGTGCTCGACAACGATGCCGACTACGTCGAGCCCTCGGACATGCTGGCCGAGCTGTGCGGCGACAACCGCGACCTGGCCGCGCGCCTGCGTGAAGCCCACGGCGTCTGCGAGGAGCACGAGGACATCGCCACCGCCAGCCTGATCGAGGTGTGGATCGACGAGACCGAGCGCCGTACCTGGTTCCTGTTCGAGTCCAGCCGCCGCCACGATTCCGGCGGCCACTGAGGCCAAAGCGCGTGTCGCCGGGCCCATCGCCGCGTTGCGCGGCGGTGGGCCTTCGCGTTGCAGGGCCCGCGGAACCGGCAGGTTGGCTGGCCGGGGCATGATGGCGTGCGGGGATGGCTGGTGTTCCCTGGCCGGGGCAGCGCGCAGCCCGGTTGCATTGCCAGGGTTGTGGCCGCATCCACGGCCGTCGTGCCGCGCCTCAGCCAGGCATGGCCTCAGCCATTGGCCCAGGGCCGCGACAGCGCGAGGCGCACCTTGCGCACGCCCGGCAGGGCGCGCAGCGTGCCCGGCAGGCTGGCATCGATGCGGACCCGCTGGCCGCCGTTGAGCTCCAGCGTGCCGGCGCTGCCGCTGGGCAGCAGCAGGTCGAAACGCAGCGGGGTCTGGCCGGGACGCCGTTCCGACAGCAACCGCTCCACCTGGCCCAGGATGCCCGGTACGCCGAGGTCGAGCTGCAATGCCAGGCGCTGCGCGTGCTGCTGGCAGACCAGGTCGAAATCCCATGCGCGGCGCGCACGCAGCGAAAAACCGCCGCTGAACTCGTCCTCGCGCAGCCCGCCCTCGATCACCAGGATGCGGTCGCGGGTCAGCAGCTGTGCGTGCTCGAACCAGGCCTCGGCGAAGAACGCGCACTCCAGCCGGCCGCGGCCGTCCTCGATCTGGACGAAGGCCTGGGTTTCGCCGCGCTTGCGCACCGCCATCACCTGGCCGGCAATGATCACCGTGGTCTCCGGGCGCCAGCTCTTGCCGCCCTTGTCCTCGCTGCGCGCGGCCCACAGCTGGTCCAGCTGGCCCAGGTCGTGGCCGACCAGCGCCCGCAGTTCGTCGCGGTAGGGGTCGAGCGGATGGCCGCTGAGATAGTGGCCCAGGGTTTCGCGCTCGCCGGCCAGCTTCTGCTGCAGCGGCCATTCCGCGCAGGTCGGCAGCTCGATCTGGATGTCGGGCGCGCCACCGCCGCCGAACATGTCGAAGATGCCGGCATCGCGGTTGCGCGCGATCTGGTCGGTGGCCTTGAGCACCTCGGGCAGCTGCAGCATCAGCGAGGCGCGGTTCTCGGCCAGGGCGTCGAGCGCGCCGGCGTTGACCAGCGCCTCGAGCGTGCGCTTGTTCAGGCGCCCGGAATCGACCCGCTTGCAGAAGTCGAACAGGTCGCGGTAGCCGTCCCCGCGCGCCTCCACGATCGCCTCGCAGGCGCCGCGGCCCACGCCCTTGACCGCGCCCAGGCCGTAGCGGATGGTCCCGCGCGGCGGGTCGCCGGCATCGCGGCCGCCATCGCCTTGCCCGCCGTCGCCCGGGGCGTCGATCGCCTCGAACATGTAGGCCGAGGCGTTGACGTCGGGCGGCAGCACGTCGATGCCCTGCGCGCGCGCTTCCTCGAGGAAGCCGGTGACCTTGTCGGTGTTGTCCATGTCCGAGGACATCACCGCGGCCATGAACTCGGCCGGGTAATGCACCTTCAACCATGCGGTCTGGTAGGCGACCAGTGCATAGGCGGCCGAGTGCGACTTGTTGAAGCCGTACTCGGCGAATTTCTCCATCAGGTCGAAGATCGAGGTCGCGACCCGCGGATCGACGCCGTTGGCCGCCGCGCCGCTCTCGAACTTGGCGCGCTCCTTGGCCATTTCCTCGGCCTTCTTCTTGCCCATCGCGCGGCGCAGCAGGTCGGCGCCGCCCAGCGAGTAGCCGGCCAGGACCTGGGCGATCTGCATCACCTGTTCCTGGTAGACGATGACGCCGTAGGTGGGCGAGAGCACCGGCTCGAGCGACGGATGCGGGTAGGTCACGTCCGTGCGGCCGTGCTTGCGGTCGACCCATTCCTTGTCCATCCCCGAGCCCAGCGGGCCGGGACGGAACAGCGCGGCGAGCGCGATGATGTCCTCGAAGGTATCGGGCTGGGCGCGCTTGAGCAGCTCGCGCATGCCGCGCGATTCAAACTGGAATACCGCGACCGTGTCGCCGCGCGCGAACAGCTCGTAGCTGGCGCGGTCGTCGAGCGGCAGGGCTGCGATGTCGAGCGGGTCTTCGCCGGCCGCGCTGCGGCGCGCGTTGATCGCCTTGACCGCCCAGTCGATGATCGTGAGCGTGCGCAGGCCCAGGAAGTCGAACTTCACCAGGCCGATCGACTCGACGTCGTCC
>JAFAFY010000350.1 GCA_023423235.1 Pseudomonadota bacterium | reverse complement strand
GTCGAGGCGCTGCCCATCGCCAGTGCCCGCGCCGGCGAGCGCCCGGCGCCATCGCCCGCGCCGCATGCCGGTGACGGGCGCTTCAACATGTACCAGGACGGGCGGGTCATGACCGCCGACGATTTCGATGCCTGGCTGGCCGCCCGCGGCCTGCGCCTGGAGAACGGCCGCCAGGTGCCGATCCATCCTGCACCGGCAACTGCAGCCACTGCCGCGCCGCCCCCGGTGGCCGCGCCCGTGCCCGTCGTGGCGGCCGCCAGCGTGGCGCCTGCCGCCCGCGGCGGGGTCACCCTGCAGGTTGCCGCGTTCGGTGCCCGTGCCAATGCCGAGCGCGCGCTCGCGCAGCTGCGGGGCGCCGGCATTGTCGACGCCGCATTGTTCGACGGCCAGGCGGCCGGCAAGCCGGTCTGGCGCCTGCGCGTGGGCCCGGTGGAGGCCGCCCGGGTCGCCGAGATGTCCTCGCGCGTGGCCGGCCTCGGCTTCGGCGCGCCCACCGTGGTCCGCGACTGAGCCGTGGCCCGCGACTGAATCCGTTCGTCACCCGTCGGCCCGCCGTGGCCGGCATTCCGGAGTTCCGCCCCAGATGAAAGTGTCCGTTTTCGTTTCGCGTGTGCTGCTGGCGGCCGCCGCCACCGCGCTGTTCGGTGTTGCCATCGCCCAGGACCCCGCGCCGCAACCGGCGCAGCCTGCCGCGGCACCTGCCGCGCTCAGCGACGAACTGCCGACGCCGCCGCCGCCGGAAGTGGTCGGCAGCGCCTGGGTGCTGATGGACTACGCCACCGGCCAGATCCTGGCCAGCCACAACCCCGACGAGCGGGTCGAGCCGGCCAGCATCACCAAGGTGATGACCAGCTACGTGATCGCCGCCGAACTGGCCGCCGGCAAGGTCAAGCCCGACGACCAGGTGATGATGAGCGAGAACGCCTGGCGCAAGGGCGGTGCCGGCACCGACGGCAGCTACAGTGGCTTCCCGGTCAACCAGACCGCGCCGTTGCTGGACATGGAGATCGGCATGGTGGTGCAGTCGGGCAACGACGCCGCGATCGCCCTGGCCGAACACGTCGCCGGCAGCGAGGACGCCTTCGCCCAGCTGATGAACGCCTATGCCAAGCGCATCGGAATGAACAACTCGCACTTCACCAACGCCAGCGGGCTGTCGGCGCCGGAGCACTATTCGACCGCGCGCGACCTGGCGATCCTCGGCCGCGCGATGGTGCGCGACTACCCCGAGGAATACGCGCACAACAAGATCAAGGAATTCACCGTCGGGCCGATCACCCAGCGCAACCGCAACCGCCCGCTGTGGCGCGACGACAGCGTCGACGGCATCAAGACCGGCCACCATTCCGGCGCCGGCTACTGCCTGCTGGCCTCGGCCCAGCGCGGCGACCAGCGCTTGATCTCGGTGGTCATGGGCTCGACCAGCGAGGCGCAGCGCGCCACCGATTCGCTGGCCCTGCTCAACTGGGGCTTCCGCTTCTTCGAAACCCACGCCGTCTACGACGCCGACACCGCGGTCGCGACCCAGCGCGTGTGGAAAGGCAAGACCAACGAGGTGCAACTGGGCGTGGCCGCGCCGATGCTGGTCAGCATGCCGCGCGGCAAGTACGCCCAGCTCAAGCCGACGATGGACATCCCGCAGACCATCGTCGCCCCGATCGAGAAGGGCCAGCAGATCGGCACCGTGCGCGTGAGCCTGGATGGCAAGGTCATCGCCGAGCGCCCGCTGGTGGCGCTGCAGGCGGTCGAGGAGGCCGGTTTCTTCAAGCGCCTGTGGCACGAATTCCTGATGTGGTGGAATTCCTGAGCGATCGCCCGGGCACCCTTCGGGACTGATCCACTGGCGGACTGCAAGCGGGTCAGGTCCACCAGAAGCGGATGATGTGGAAGAACACCGGCGCGGCGAAGCAGACCGAGTCGAGCCGGTCCAGCATGCCGCCATGGCCTTCGATCATGTGGCCCCAGTCCTTGATGCCGCGGTCGCGCTTGATGGCCGACATCACCAGTCCGCCCATGAAGCCCATCAGGTTGGCGGTCAGTGCCAGCAGGCCTGCCTGCCATGGCGAGAAGGGCGTGATCCACCACAGTGCGGCGCCCAGCAGCGAGGCCGAGGCGACGCCGCCGACGAAGCCTTCCACGGTCTTGGAGGGGGAGAGCCGCGGCGCAATCAGGTGGCGCCCGAGCAGCTTGCCCCAGACGTACTGCAGCACGTCGGAGGACTGCACCACGATCACCAGGAAAGCGATCAGCAGCAGGTTGCGGTCGTCATAGCCGGCAATGCGCAGGTTCAGCAGCGCCGGTACGTGCGAGATGCAGAACACGCTGATCATCAGCCCCCACTGCACCTTCGCCGTGCGCTCCAGGTAACGCGTGGTGTCACCACCGGCAACCGAGAGGATCGGCAGTAGGAGGAAGGCATAGACCGGGATCAGCAGCGTGTACATGCCGTACCAGTCGGCATGCACCAGCCAGTACTGGTAGGGGAGCACCACGTAGAACGCCGCGAGCAATGCCCAGTAGTCGCCGCGGCGCGTCGGGGTGAGGGTGATGAACTCGCGCAGTGCGAACAGCGACACCAGCGCGAACAGCACGATCACCCCGGTGCGCCCGCCCAGGAACGCCAAGCCGACCACGGCCGCCATCACCCACCACGCACGGATGCGTGCAACCAGGTTCTCCAGCACCGCGCTGGGTGCATCGGCGCGCCAGCGCAGGCCTTCGGCGATTGCGGTCGCCAGCAGCAGTACGGTGCCGATGCCGGCAAACAGCAGCGTGGAGTCCGGCAACTGGCGCAGCGAATCGATCATGGCGCAGTCCGTCCAGGCGGAGACACTTCGTCAGAAAGCGCCAACAGGGCCGATCGGGCGCGGTCCAGGAAAGCCTGCTTGTCTTCACCCGCGGCCAGGCGCAGCGGCGCGCCGAAACGAGCGGTGCACAGCAGCGGCAAGGGCACCAGCCGCCCCTTGGGCATCACCCGGTGCAGGTTGTCCAGCCACACCGGCACGAATTCCAGCTCCGGCCGCTGCCGAGCGAGGTGGTAGATCCCGGTCTTGAAGGGCAGCAGGCCATCGCCGGTGTTGCGGGTTCCCTCGGGAAACAGGATCAGCGACGCGCCGCCATCGACCGCCTCGCACAGGGTCTGGATCGGGTCTTCGCCGCGGCGCGCCGGGTCGCGTTCGATCAGTACCGCATCGAACACCGCCCGGATCACGTACCGGCGCAGCGGGTCACGGTTCCAGTAGTCGGCACCGGCCACCGGCCGCACTTGGCGTCGCAGTGCGGTCGGCAATGCCGACCAGATCATTACGAAGTCGCCATGACTGGCGTGGTTGCCGTAGTAGACCCGACGCTCGGCGGAGGGCGAGCAGCCCTCCCACAGTGCACGGGCGCCGGTGAGTACGCGGATTGCGGCGCTGAAGCCGCGGGCGATGAGGCTGTCGAACATGGTCTAGGCGCTGCACCAGAGGGCGCCTGCAAGCGCCAGCACCTGCAGGGCGAGCAACATGGCCTGACGGCGCAACCAGCCGCGCGCGCCATGCCAGCGTGTCGGCCAGTCACGCCCGCGCTTCCGGGCCGGTATCAGGCCCAGTTGCAGCAGGGCTGCGTCCAGGGTCGTCGCGGCATCGGCCCCGGTGGCGCGCGTCTCGCGGGCGAGGGCCGCCAGCAGGTCGGCGTCGAAACCGGTCCGGGCCGCGCAGTAGCCTGCCATCAGCGCCAGGACCGGCGTCGTCGCGAGCAGAATCCGGACGGCCGTGTCCGCGGGCGCCGCCGCAAGCGTCGCATCGAGCACAAGCCACAGTAGGGCGATGACAGCCATTCCGCGCGAAGTGGCATCCAGCCAGCGGCCCTGGCGCAGCAACGCCGCCATCGCGTCGAGTTCGAACGGACTCATCCCACACCTCGTGTCTGGCAATCGTTGCCGGATGCGGGTGACCGCTGTCCCGCAAGTGCGACCAGTACGCGGCGGTGCGTGGCATGCAGTACGACCCGTGGACGGGCGGCGCGTAGCCGGGCGATGGCCTGTTCGGGGTCCTTGGCCTGGCCGTCGAGCAACAGCCAGGCAGCCACCGCCGCGGCACTGCGGGAATATCCCAGCGCGCAGCACACCAGGACCGGCCCCTTGCGGCGTGCCTCGGCGATCGCCGAGGCCGCTTCGCGTAGCCGGACCGGATCTGGTGCGACCAGGTCGAGCATCGGCACCACATGGTCTCCGGGGCGCGCACCGCCGGGCAGCGGCAGTTCGGCGCACACGTCCACCACGGCGCGCCCCTCGCGCGCGCCTGGGCCCGGAATGCGGCCCAGCCAGACGCCGTCGGCGACCTCGACCGGCAATGGCTGCCGGAACGTCCAGGCACGTGAATTGAGCCAGGCTGCGGCGAGATACGGCGCATAGAGCCAGCGCGAGGCCATGCTCAGGCGGCCGTCTTTGCGCTTCTGGAAGCCGTCAGCCCCCAGCAGTGCGTAGTTCACGCACACCAGTGCAAGTGACAATGCCGGCCACCACAGCCACAGCCAGGCGCCGCCGCCGAGCGTGCCGAGCGTCGCGCAGGCGGCCGCGCCCACCAGGTAGGCCGCGGCCAGCCGCCAGCGCGCCGGGTCGTGCGCCCAACGCGCGCTACGCCACGGTGGCGGCGCCGCACGCGGCCAAAGCCACACACACAGCCAGCCGGCGGCCAGACCGGTGGGAATGTCGATGAAGTGGTGCTGCCAGGTGGTCAGGACCGAGATGCAGACCAGCGCGAACCAGGCGTCCAGGGCCATCCGCCAGATCCCGTGCAGGTGACGCGCGTAGAGCGTCCACAGGATCACCGTCAGTGCCACGTGCAGCGACGGTGCCTGGTTGTAGGGCTGGTCGAAGCTCTCCAGCGCGACAAACATCGCTCCGAACGCACCTTCCACCGGCGGGCGCTGGAAACTGAAGGCCAATGGCCAGAGCAGGAAGCAGGCCACCGATAGCAGTTGCACGGTCAACAGGCGGCGGGCATGGGTGTCGAGTTCGCTGCGGTCACGGCACACGAACAGCGAGGCGACGTAGAACAGGTTGGTGGTCCAGTACGGCACGATCGTCCAGGCCAGGAGCGGCACCGCGTGCTCCCACTCGAAGACCAGACTGGGCACCTCGACGCGGCGCGCGGCCATCGCATTGGCGAAGCCGTAGCTCAGGTAGAAGAACGGCCCGAGCAACGCCAGCCAGGCCAGCGCGCGCTTCCAGGGCCGGCCGGCATTGGCCGTGGTCGTCACCGCGTCGGGTCCTCACGCTGCGCCAGTGAGACCGTGAAGATGCCCCAGCGGTCGATGCGCTGTGCCAGTTTGCGGAAGCCCGCGGCCGCGACCAACTGGTCCATCTCGGCCTGGGTGCGCCGACGCATTACCCAGGCCGCGCCGTCGCGGTGACTGGTCAGCGCGCGGGCGATGAACTCCAGTTGCGGGTGCCAGGGTTGGCCGGTGTAGACCAGGTAGCCGCCGGGCGGCACTGCATCGGCCAGTCCGCCGAGGGAGGCGCGCAGCAGTGCATTGTCGGGGAACAGCTCGTACAGGCCCGAGACGATGGCAAGCGTGGGCCGTGGATCGAGCGCGGCGAGCGCGGCGCGGTCGAAAGCGTCGCCAGCCTCGAAGGTCGCGATATCGCCTGCGCCAAGGGCCTGGATCAGCGCGCGTCCCTTCTCGACATTGCGCGCGCTGTAGTCGCGCAGCAGGATCCGGTCTGCGCGCTCGTGGCCGCCCGCCAGGGCCTCCAGCACGTAGCGGCCATGGCCGGCGGCGATGTCGACCGCGCGCACAGGCAGGCCGGCAGCGCGCAGCCGCCGCATCGCCTCGCCCAGCAACTCACGGATATGCTCGCGGCGGATGCGGATGCCGCGCCAGCCGATCGCGTCGAGGTAGTTGCGGTCGACAAACCGGCCGAGCGGGCCGTTGCCGCGTGGCGTGTCCTCGTAGATGTAGTCCAGGGTGCTGCCGGAATCGAAGCCGGTCTCCAGGCCCAGGCGGATGCCCTCCGACAGCTGCCCGCCGAATTGCAGCGACGCTCGCGCTGCGCGCCAGCGCAGGTCGTGGACCGACCAGCGTTCGGGCGGCCAGGCCAGCACCTGCGATTCGTCGAACGTGGGGCCGCAGCGGTCGGCGTCGAGCAGGGGGGGAATCGCTGGCGTCGGCTCGGCGAAGCGGGCTTCCAGGAAGTTGCGGATATGCGCCACCGCAATCGCGCGGTCGCGCTCGCCCAGGGTGTCGTGAAAGAACCCCGGCAGTAGGTGTCTTTCCTTGATCCGCGCGCCCAGGCGCTCGAAGAAACGGTCCTGCGGCGCGCGGTGCACCACGAAATCCGAGCCCGACACCAGCAGTTGGGTCGGTACGACGATGGCCTGTGCATCGGCGACGATGCGCTCGGCGGTGTCGTAGAGACCCAGCAGCACGCGTACCGAGATCGGTCGGGTCACCAGCGGATCCGTGCGATAGCTGGCAATGCGCGTCGGATCGTGGGTGAGGAACTGCGGCTTGACGTAACTGTTGACGAAGAAGTTGCCGCGCAGCCGCTGCAGCAGGGCCAGCCCTGGTCGCGCGAACGGCACATAGAGCTTGACCTTGAACGCCGGCGAGGCCAACACGAGTGCGCGCAGACGCGGCGCGAAGTCGTGTGCCCAGGCCGCAGCAACCACAGCGCCCACGCTCTGCGCCACGATGGCCATGTGTTCCGGGCCGATGCCGTGCTCACGACCGATCCAGCTGGCAAACTGGTCGAGGTCGCGAA
>JAFAFY010000033.1 GCA_023423235.1 Pseudomonadota bacterium | reverse complement strand
GCCGCCTTCGGTCATCTCCGGCGTCAGCCACTGCAGGCCCGAGGCACCTGGCGAGGTGGCGTAGGTCACGCGCACCTTGGCGTTGCGCTCCGGGGTCTGGATCGTCAGCTTGCTGCCGAGCGTCGGGTCGGCCGGGTCCAGCGCGTACTGCAGCGGCTGCCACGTGCCGCCGGCCTCGCCCTCGACCTTGTCGATGGTCAGGTCGCGGGTGTCGAGCACCAGCTCGGTGGCAGCCGGGTCTTTCCACTCCAGGGTGTAGGTGGCGGTACCGGAGATGGTCCTGGCGTCGAAGTCCAGCGCGATGTCGAGCGCGAGATCCTTGGTGACGACCTTGTCGGGCTGGGCGTAGGAGTGCTCGTCGCGGTCGCTGGCGGTCACGGGGGCGTCTCCGGCGTTGCGGGTGGGCGCGGCCGCGCCGTCGGCGTCGGGCTTGCAGGCGGCCAGCGCCAGCATCGACAGCGACAACAGCAGCAGGGAGGCGAAGCGGGGGAAACCGGCCGGGCGGGGGCCGGCCAGTGCGGGCATCGGGGGAATGCGGATCACGGGGCTACTCGCGATGGAAACAGCCTCCAAGTCTAACGCCGGTGGCCGGCACCGGCCGCGCGGACGCGGGGATAGGCTGCACACGGCGACAACACGATCCGGCGCAGGCTGCGCGCATGACAGCACAGACACCCCATTTCGAAGGCTGGGACGGCAGCGTCGCCGAGGCGCGCGCGCTGCAGCTGCGGCTGGCCGCGCAGGTCCGGATAGAAGACGACCTGCCGGCGCAGCTGCGCCTGCTGGCCGGCTTCGATGTCGGGTTCGAGGACGGAGGCGCGACGACACGCGCGGCGGTGGTGCTTCTCGATGCGACCAGTCTGCAGCCGCTGGAAACCCACGTCGCGCGGGTGCCGACCGCGATGCCCTACATTCCCGGCCTGCTCAGCTTTCGCGAATTGCCGGCGCTGCTGGCGGCGCTGGCATTGCTGCGGCAGCCACCCGACCTGGTGTTCGTCGACGGCCACGGCATCGCCCATCCGCGCCGGCTGGGGATTGCCGCGCACTTCGGCGTCGCCACCGGACTGCCCAGCATCGGCGTGGCCAAGAAGCGCCTGTACGGACAGTTCACACCGCCGGGCCCGGACCGCGGCGACCACACGCCGCTGCTCGACCGCGGCACGCAGATCGGCTGGGCGCTGCGCAGCCGACCGCGCTGCAATCCGCTGTTCGTCTCGCCCGGCCACCGGGTATCGCTGGACGGCGCGCTGGACTGGACCCTGCGCTGCCTGCGCGGCTATCGCCTGCCGGAGCCGACGCGTCTGGCCGACCGGATCGCATCGCGGCGTGGGGACGTCGAGATCGCGGCCGATATCGCATCCGCGTTGTTCTGATCCGGCGTGACCCACGCCACGACCACGCCAGCGCCGCGAACGCGGGCATGACGAACGGAATTCAGGCCTTGAAGCCGTCGTGGATGGCAACGATGCCGCCACTGAGGTTGCGGTAGCGGCAGCGCGCGAAACCGGCGTTCTCCATCATCGCCTTGAGCGCGTCCTGCGGCGGATGCTTGCGGATCGACTCGGCCAGGTACTGGTAGCTGCCGGCGTCCTGCGCGAACAGCCGGCCCAGCCGCGGCAGCACCTGGAAGGAATGGAAGTCGTACAGCGGCTTGAACCAGTCGGCCTTCACTTCCGAGAATTCCAGCACCCGCGCCTGGCCGCCCACTTTCAGCACGCGCAGCATCTCGCGCAGCGCGGCGTCCTTGTCGGTGACGTTGCGCAGGCCGAAGGCGATCGTCACCAGGTCGAAGCTGGCATCGGGGAACGGCAGGGTCTCGGCATTGCACTGCACGTATTCGAAACCGCGCACGTTGCCGCGGTCGGTCATGCGGTCGCGGCCGACCCGCAGCATCGCCGCGTTGATGTCGCCCAGCACCAGCTCGCCGGATTCGCCGACACGGCCCTTGAGCAGCGCGGCGATGTCGCCGGTGCCGCCGGCCAGGTCCAGCACGCGGTCACCCTTCTTCACCTGCGCGGTGGCGACGAAGTAGCGCTTCCAGACCCGGTGGATGCCCAGGCTCATCAGGTCGTTCATCAGGTCGTAGTTGCCCGCGACCGAGGAAAACACCTCGCCGACCAGCTTCTGCTTCTCGCCCCTGGGCACGTCGCGGAAACCGAAATGGGTGGTGCCGGACTTGTCGGATTCGTTCATGCGCCGATTATCGCACTGCGGGCGCGCTCATGCGGCGACCGCAGCATCGCGCAGTCAGGCGGACGGGCGTTTGCTACCCTCGATGTTGCGCCGCTTCCCTCACCGGACACCATGATCGCCACGCCCGACTACCGCGCCCTGCTCGACACCGCCATCGCCGAAGCCCGCCAGGGGCTGGCCGAAGGCGGCATCCCGATCGGCGCCGCCCTCTACCACGACGATGGCCGCCTGCTCGGATGCGGTCACAACCGCCGCGTGCAGGAAAACGACCCCTCGGTGCACGGCGAGACCGACGCCTTCCGCAAGGCCGGGCGCCAGCGCCGCTACCGCGACACGATCATGGTCACCACGCTGGCGCCGTGCTGGTACTGCAGCGGCCTGGTGCGGCAGTTCAACATCGGCACCGTGGTGGTCGGCGAGTCGGTCAATTTCGACGGCGGCATCGACTGGCTGCGCAGCGCCGGCGTCAACGTCATCGACCTGCAGGACACGCGCTGCATCACGATGCTTGGCGAGTGGATCGCCGCCAATCCCGAGGTCTGGCACGAGGACATCGGCGAGGACTGACGCGCCCCCGACAGCGCCGCAGCGCCGCACGTATCGCCCGCGACCGACGACCAGGAGCCCCGGCATGCCCGATTTCAAGCCTGTCCAGTCCGCGCTCGGCGGGTGCCTGTTCGCGCTTGTCCTGGTGTACGTCCCGATCAACCTGATCGGCTTCGCCAGCCCCTTCGTCGGCCATTGGCGCGCGCCCGGCGATCCCGAGGCGAGTCTGGCGCTGCTGCGCACCTGGCAACCGGTCGCGCCGTGGTTGTCACTGGCGTTCCTGCTGCCGGGCTGGTGGATCTCGCGCACGCCGGTCACGCCGCTGGCGCGTGGCCTGACGCTGCTGGCGGCGGCGCTGGTGCCCTGCGCCTACGTTGCACGCTGGTTCGCGGTCGAACGTGGCCTCGCCGCGGATGCGACGCCGACGCAGCGCACCGTGGAGATGGGCATCGAAGGCGCGGCCGACCTGTACATCGCCTTTGCGGGCCTGCTGTTCCTGGCGCTGCTGTGGCGCGCGGTGCGGCGCCTGCACGCCGCCGCGACGCGACCGTCCGGCACCGCCAGTGCGTGAATCCCGTTGAGGTCGCAACGGCACACGCCGGGCATCGTCCTCGGACTGGCGACGGCAGCCGTCATCGCGTGGCTGAGCCTGTGGCCGATCCTGGACCGCGGACTCGGCTACGGGGTGATCCTGGTGGCCCTGCTGGCGCTCTTCGTGGCGCTGCCGATGCTGCTGGTCCTGGCGGTGATGACCGTGACCTATGCCAGGCGCCCGCCGGTCGCTTCCGCCCAGGTCTACGCCTGGATGTGGCTGCCTGTCCTCGCCGCGCTGCTGATCCTGCCGGTCGCGATGACGATCGACGAATCAAGGCAGGAGGCGTACCGGCAGCGCCACCCGGCGGTTTTCGAGCAGCACGTCAACCTGTCGGGACAGCCACTGTGGATCGATACCCGCGGCATATCGGCCTCTTCTGGCATGCGTACGCCGATGCCTGCGGATACGCCGTGGACCCTGTCGGAGTTCAACCGCTATCCCCCCGCACCCGACGCCGGCAACGGCGGATTCCCCTATGACGGCGACCGCTTGCGCGACGACGTCGCGACATTCCCGCGCCGGCTCGGCGCGCTCGACGAAGGCGAGAACCACTATGCGCCGCGGCTGGAGGATGCGCCGCTGCGGCGGCAAGGCGCTGCTCCCGACCTTGCGTCATTGCAGGCGCATGCGCCTTACCTCACGCGCGGCTACGTCTATTTCCACTACCCGGACCGGGTCGAGGTTTCGCCGGTGGTCGAACCGCTCTCGGTGATGACGCAGGACGACCTGTCTGGCGCGGAGACTCCGTTCCTGATGTTCCATGCCAGCAACCTGGGACAGGCGCATGTCGTGCGTATCGAGATCGCCGGCCAGGGCGTGCCGTTGCCGCGCGACGCGGTGCCGCCCGCCCACCTTGGCTGCCGCCGGGCCTACGACCCGCTTGGACTGGCCGCCATCGACGATGCCGCGCAGGTGGCAGTCCGCTGGCAGACCGCCGACCGCCCCGACCACTGGCAAACCGCGCAACTGGCGCTGCCGGCATTGCGCGAGATCGCGCCGGCCCGCGCCAGGCCTCGGCTGCCATCGGTGCTGCTGTACTTCACCGCCGACGGCGGCGTGCGCGCGGAACGCTTCATGCTGTGGGACCTGCAGGACGGCCGGCTCGGCATCCACACCAGCGGCGTGCCGTCCGACATGCCCAGGCCGCGCTGTGGCGGGGTGACCGCGGAATACGACATGTCGCGGGTGCAACGGCTGGATTGAGCCGGCCGGTTGCCGGCTCGCGGCTGCACTGGCTCAGCGTTGCGCGCCGGCGCTGCGCCAGAGCGTGGGCCAGTCGTCGGGCATCGCGCCGCCGCAGCGGCGCAGCGCGGCGTAACCGGCAAGCTGGAAGGCCTTGCCGTCGTAGCCCCACTGCGCCGCTTCGCCGCAGTCGCCCAGGCCGCGGCCCTTGGCGTGGTGCGACAGCGTGGCGGTGTCCGGGTCGTAGCCGGCGCTGGTCAGCAACGCGAAATCGTAGGGCACGGCGTCGGCCAGCGATGCCGGCATCGGCGGAATGACGCGGCTTGCATCGGTGCCGTCACGCGCGACGCGGAACACCAGGCTCGAGGTCTGGTAGGCGCCGCGTGTGCAGGCCAGGAAGACCAGCGCGTGGGTGTCGTCCAGTGGTTCGGCAGCGTCCTGGGTGGCGATGTCGAACCCATCGAGCGGCGCGTCGCATTCGGCGCTGCGCAGCGTGTCCGCCTGCTGCGCACGCAGTTGCCGCGCCAGGCGTGTCGCGTCGGCGTCCGCCAACGGCGGTGGCGGCGCCGCGGCCGCCAGCACCGGCAAGGCGGGGGCCGGCGTGGCGTCGCC
>JAFAFY010000215.1 GCA_023423235.1 Pseudomonadota bacterium | reverse complement strand
GCGTGATCCAGAACAGCTACGGCAACATCTCCTCGAGCTTCTTCGGCGCCAAGTTCGGCCGCCATGTCGAGGAACTGCTGGTCAGCCCGATGCCCAACTGGGTGATCCTGGGTGGCTATGTGCTCGGCGCGGTCGCGCGCGGGCTGGCGGTGGGCATCATCGTGCTGGGCATCGCCATGCTGTTCACCACCGTGCGCATCCCGCACCCGCTGGTGACCCTGAGCACGGTGCTGCTGGGCGCGACCATCTTCGCCCTGGCCGGGTTCGTCAACGCGGTCTACGCCAAGAAGTTCGACGACGTCGCCATCGTGCCGATCTTCATCCTCACCCCGCTGACCTACCTGGGCGGCGTGTTCTATTCGGTCTCGCTGCTGCCGGCCTGGGCCGAAACCGCGACCCACGCCAATCCGATCTTCTACATGGTCAACGCCTTCCGTTATGGCCTGCTGGGGATCAGCGACGTGCCGCTGGGCGTGTCGTATGCACTGATGCTCGGCTTCGTCGTCGCGCTGGCGGCCCTGGCGCTGTGGCTGCTCAAGCGCGGGGTCGGCCTGCGCAGCTGAGCGCGGACGGCGTCGCGCGCCTTGCACGCCGGCGACCGGCGTCGGGTCGCGCAGCGGGGCATTGACGGCGCCGTACCGCTGTCATCGGCAAGCGCACTGCGCTGGTTAGAATCGCAACTCCCTGAATGCGGAGATGTGGCGATGCGCCTGCGTGTGCTTGCGGTCGGGTGTGGAGTGGCGATGGGATTGATGGCCTGTGGCGGCGGCGCGCCGGACACCGGCGACGGCGGCAACGCGCATCCTTCCGCGGATGTGGCGCCTGCCGATGCCGCGCCGTCGCCGGGACAGGAAACACCGGCGGATGCGGCACCGCAGCCAGCCGATCCGGGCCTGGTCGACCGCGAAGGACGACCGGTCGCGCTGCTGCCGTTCGACATCGCCAGTGTGCCGGTCAGCAAGCAGGCGTTGGGCGGACTGCCGTTCTTCATGCTTCCCGATGGCTACCGCCCGGTGAACCGGCCGCACCAGCGCGACTACGCGCGTTTCCCGTTCCGCCTGGGCGATGGCCTGCACTGGGTCGAGGGGCCCAGCTGGTCGGCGCTGGTCGGCATCGACCGCGATGCCGGCAAGGAATATTCAGAGCGGGAACTCCGGCGCAACTTCGAGGCGCTGCTGGCGCAGGCCGGTGCGACGCGGGTGTTCGAGGGGCCGCTGCACCGCGACCTCTACTACGGCACGCTGGAGGACGAAATCGGCGGCGGGTTCATCGACGCGGTGAACCTGGACCAGGACACCCCGGTGCAGGTCTACGTGATCCGCGAAGCCGCGCGCAACATCTGGCTGCAGCTGGGCTTCGGCGCGACCGGTGCCGGCATGGTGGTGGTGGAGGAACGGCCGTTCCAGGCCAGTGCGCACTGGTCGGCCGAGTTCCCGCACCTGGCCCTGCCGGTCGGATACCGGGTGCGCAACACGCCACGCAAGCGCGACTTCGACATGTTTCCGTTCTGGACCGGTACGGGCTTCGAGGAAGTCGAGGGCCGCACCTGGGAGATCGACTTCGACAAGCCGGAGGACGCGTACTCGGTGCATGAGGTGCGCCGCAATCTCGAGGCGATGATGGCCGAGGCCGGCGGGCGCCTGGTATTCGAGGGTCGCATTCCCGAAGCCGCGTCCGACGCGGTCGACGAACCGGTCAAGCGCAATTACGCCAACGCTGCCGGCTACAGCTGGGACGACTACGACAGCCAGGTCTATCGCGTCGACCTGGCCGATGGCCGCCAGGTCTGGGTGTTCGCCCACCTGGGGTATCTGAGTGCCGGCTGGGTGGTGGCCGAGCGCCAGGCCTTTGTGCAGAGCGCCGGGCTGCTGCCGGCCGCCGCGCTCAAGCAGCAGCTCGATGCCGACGGCAAGGTCGCGGTGCAGGTGCACTTCGCCGTCGACAAGGCCGACATCCTG
Organism: Pseudomonadota bacterium; assembly: GCA_023423235.1. GTDB lineage: Bacteria > Pseudomonadota > Gammaproteobacteria > Xanthomonadales > Xanthomonadaceae > Luteimonas. Next base: position 6,109 of record JAFAFY010000215.1, on the reverse strand, counting down.
GCCGAATCGCAGCCACAGATCGCGCAGGTGGTGGAACTGCTGCGGGCCGATCCCGCATTGTCGCTGTCGGTCGATGGCCACACCGACGACACCGGCAATGCCGCGCACAACCTGCAACTCTCCGGGCGCCGCGCCGCGGCCGTGGTGACCGCGCTGGTTGCGGCGGGCATCGATCCCGCGCGCCTGCAGTCGCAGGGGTTCGGTGCGACGCGGCCGGTGGCCGACAACACCACCGACGCGGGCCGCGCGCAGAACCGGCGGGTCGAGCTGGTCCGGCAGAAGTAGCCCGGCGCCGCATCGGCGCGCGCGACTGGCCGTCGCGCGTGCCGGTGCACCAGCGGCGACTCAGCCGCCGCTGGCGGCCTCGCGCTGCATGCGCTCGCCGGCGTCGATCATCTGCTGCAGCTCGTTGCACTGATTGTCGCGTTCGGCCTTGGACAGGGCCGCGATCTTCGGCCTAGCCTCGCGATAGAACGCGTTGAAGCGCTGGCGGAAGTATTCCGGCTCGATGCCAAGGTCGGTCATCGCCTTGCGCTGCGCGGCGTCGAGTGTCTTGATCTCGCCGCGATGGCCGTCGCTGTGGCCGCAGGACTCCGCCAAGGCCTGCATGCCAGCGCCGGCGCTCGCGGCCATCTCCACCATCTGCCGCTGCATGTCGTCGCCGGTGAAGGCTATCGGGGCTTCGTCGTCGGCCGTGTCGACTGCAGCGGTCGCGGGCGAGGCGTCGTCGTCGGGCAGCGCATTGCCGGTGGCCGGCGCTGCGGCGGTCGCCGTCGGCTGCGCATCGTCCTGCTTGCCGCATGCCGACAGCAACAGGCCAAGCGCGGCGGCGTGAGATGGCGCGCGACGGTCGGGGAGGACATCGGCATCGGGGGGTTCCTGTGGACGGGGCAATGGCCCAGGGCCTGCAACTATAGAGGCGGACCGTCTCGCCGCGATGCCTGCCGGCATCCGGATTGCCGATGCGCGGCGCGGTGGTCATCATCATTCGCCCCCACTTTTTACCACGCAGGCAACATGCACATCCTCGGCGCCGGCGGTACCGGTGGCTATTTCGGCGGTCGCCTGGCGCAGTCCGGCGCCGAGACGTGACCTTTCTCGTGCGTCCCGCGCGCAGCGCAGCTGGACCGCGACGGGCTGCGCATCCGCAGCGCGCTCGGCGATGCGACGTTCCCGGTCGCGCACGTCACCGCCGACGCGCTGCCGGCGCTCGCGGCCGAAAGTCCGTTCGACCTGGTGCTGCTGAACTGCAAGGCCTACGACCTGGGCAGCTCGATCAAGGCGATCGCCCCGGCCGTCGGGCCCGCAACGTGCTGGGCGGACTGTGCTTCATCAGCGCGGTGAAGGGCGACGACGGCGAGATCGTGCCGACCTTCATCCTGACCCCGCTGACCTACCTGGGCGGCGTGTTCTATTCGGTCACGCTGCTGCCCGACTGGGCGCAGGCGATGACCCACGCCAACCCGATCTTCTACATGGTCAACGCGTTCCGCTACGGCCTGTTCGGCACGTCCGACATCCCACTGTGGATCGCCTATGCGCTGATGCTCGGCTTCGTCGTCGTGCTGACGGCGGTGGCGCTGACGCTGCTCAGGCGCGGGGTCGGGCTGCGCAGCTGATACCGCGCACGCCGGTGCGCGGTTGACTTTCCCAGGTGCGACCGAGACGATTCGAGGCTGTCAATAGGGATATTCGGGGAGAGACACGCATGACCGTTCACGGACACCACCACCGCATCTCGGCGATCGCCCTCGCCGCCGCTGCCGCTGCCGCCATGACGCTCGCCGCCTGCGCGACGCCGGTGCCGCAGCTCGATCGGGGCCAGGTCGCCTACAGCGACGCCGTGGCGGCGACCGCGCTCGTACAACCGCTCCATGGTTCGGGCGTGGGCGGCGAGTTCACGATCGAACCGCTCGGCAATGGCGTCCGCATTTCCGGCACGCTGGCAGGATTCCCGCGTCCGGGCGAGTTCGGATTCCACATCAAGGAGGCCGGTGACTGCAGCTCGCCTGAGGCGCCCGGCCCGATCTTCAACCCGCATCGCACCCGGCACGGGCAGCCTTCGGTCGGCGAGCACATGCTCGGCGATCTCCCCAATCTGGAAGTGACGGCCGCCGGCAACGTGACGCTGAACCTGCAGGTGGCGGGCGTGACGCTTGGCGGCGGTGGCCACACCGACATCGCCGGTCGCAGCCTCGTGATCCACGAAGCCGCGGACGACTACACGTCGCAGCCGGAAGGCAATGCCGGCCGTCGCATCGCCTGTGCGGTGATCACGGTGACGAACCCGCCGCCGAAGGCCTGACCGGCACTCAGCGCGGGGGCGACGCCAGGCGCGTCCGCAAGCGTTCGAGGATCGCCGCGCACGCGCCGTCGACGTCACCCTTCCGCTGGCCGAGCCGGCGGATGTCCTCGCGCGCGCGGTCCACATGCGTGTCCACGATTGTGTCGAAACGCGACACGTCCAGGCCGCGTGCCTCCAGTCCAACCCGGTCCGCCTCGATGAGGCGACGATAGTCCGCGAGCACCTGCTCCGACGCGCCGCAGCCACGGGCGTGGCCGAGGTTCGCGCCCGCCAGTTCTGCCCATCGTTCGACCGGATCGGTTGATTGCGTTGCCACCCAGGGAGCCTGGGCACCGATGTCTACGCCGGCGTGTGGCAGAGGCGACGGCGCGATGTTCCCGTCCGGCCGGGCGGGTCGGGCCGGTGGTTGCGAGGATCGGGGCGAGGTGACCGGCGCCGTGCGTGTTGGACGTTCTTCCTCCGTCTCCACCGCCGCCGGGTCGGTACCGGAGCACGCGGCCAGCAGGACCGCGCACAGGCCGGCCAGGGCGCGGCCCCGGCTCATGATGGGATCCGCCAGGTGCCGCCCAAATGCTCGCACCCGGCACGTGCCTGCGCGAGTTCGCCGTCGGGCTGGGTATAGCCGAATAGGGTCAGGCCGGACTTCTCCAGCCCGTCGCAACCGAACTGCTCGCCGGACGGACACGTCCTCTGCAGCGTCATGCGCGTATGCGCCACTTCGGCGCCTCCGGAATACCGCGACAGGACGATGTGCCGCGTCGCCAGCCGCCCGCACGCGGTGGTCAACTTCGTGGCATCGGCGCCCGCGTTGCGCGAAAGGCAGAAGCGGTGGCTGCGCTGGTCGTCGGGCGTGCGGATCGCCATTTCGATCAGGCACGCTTCGGTATGGCCGGTCTCGACGACCTCGATGCCCTGTGCAGCGTCGAGCAGCGCCGCTTGGAGATCCTCGTCGGCGGGCATGGTGATCTCGGGCGTCATCCCCATCGGCTCCGGTCCGCACGCCGCGAGCAGCGCCGCGGCGATGGCGGCCGCAGCGCACCGCCGCCATCGGCCGGGCGCATCCTTCACTGCAGCGAGACCAGCTCCACCCGACGGTTCGTCGCCTTGCCGTCCTCGGTGGTGTTGTCGGCGACGGGGCGGTCGGAGCCATAACCCGCCGCTTCGAGGCGACCGGCGTCGATGCCTCGCGCGACGACCAGGTCCACGACCGCCTGTGCCCGTGCGAGTGCGAGCATGCGGTTGCGCTCCGGCGTGCCCGTGTCGTCGGTATGTCCTTCGATCGATAGGCGAAGCCCGTCATTGGCCTCGAGCAGCGACACGATCTCGCCGATCTGCGGCATCGACTCCTCGAGCACGACGGCCTCGTCGCTGGCGAAGTTGACCTGCAGCGCGATCCGCCCGCTCTCGCCCAGCGCCTGTTCGATCTGGCTGCTGGGCAGCAGTGCGGCCGTGCTCTCGAACGGTTCGGTCTCGCCGATGATCCAGCCGCCGCCGTTGTCGCCGTTGCTGCACTGGCGGATCCAGATGGCACGGTCGGCGCGCCGGATCACGTAGACGTGCACCGGCTCGGTGTGGAAGCACAGTCCGTTGCGGTAGCGCGGTGCGAACGAGGATGTGCCCGTCCGGATCGCTTCCGCGGCCTCCGGCGGCTCCCGCCCACTGAACACCCGGACGCCACCGGCCTGTTCGACGATGGCGGCGATGTTCCGCTCCACCTGGATCGGCGAGTACGTCACCCCGTCGGGGCGGATGTGCGAGACGTGGAACTTGCCCTCGACCCACTCGACCTGGTCCCCGGTCCAGAACCCCACCCGGTCGAACGGATACACCCGGGTGAACGAATCCGAGCTCGTGTAACCCGCCGGCAGCTGGATGTACGGGAAGTCACCCAGCGATGTCGTCGAAACCGGGAGCTTGTCGAGCGAGAAGCCCGCGACGGCGTCCGGTTCCAGAGCGGCCTCGCGGGTTGCGTCCGGCTCCGACGGCGGCTCCGGCCTTTCGGTCGGCCCGGATACGGCCGCAGCCTGCTCGCCGTTCGGTGTGCCGGATGCGGCGTCGCGGTCCGTGCACGCGGCCAGCATCAACGCGATCGCCACCGCACCGGCTCCAGCGCGGGCCAGGCCCGCACGCAGGCCCGGCGCGTGCGCCGGGCGGCTCATGTCGTCTGTCTGCATCGGTCAGTTCCCGTTACCCAGGCGGAAGCGCATGAACTCGCAGTTCTGCTGGAATTCCGGCGTGCGCCGCTGCTCGCTGGCACGGCGCCTTGCACCCGGCATGTGCCTTCCACGGCTGCCTCGAAAGCCGGTCCCTTGCGGTCACCGTCCGGCGTGAGCCTGGACAGCTCGGCGGCGGTGAGTCCGCAGGCCTCTCCCAGCGCCTTCGAGTTCGCGGCGGCGAGCGCGGCGTCGTCGTCCGACAGTGGCGTGGCGGACGCCCGCTGCTGGGCACTCCATTCTTCGGGCGATGGACGTTTCGTCGTCGTTCCCGAGCCGTCCTGTGCGGCGCTCACCAGGGGGCTGACGAACAGCAGGGCCGCGATCAGCGACGGGCAAAAGACGCGGTACATGCGGATCTCCCTATCAGACGAGAAGCTTAAGATGACTGCCGGATGGTGGCGTGAACGACCGTCAAAAAGTCGGCCGCGAAGGATGACCAATCTGCGCATCGGGCGCAAATAAACGCCCCACTTCACCCTCAAATTGACGCTGAGCGTCACTTGCTTTTGTGATGTGCATCAAATTTCTGTCATGATCTTGGCGGATCGCATGCATTGCCGTACAACTTCCATGCTAGCGTTTCTGACGCTCAGATGAACCGTGGAACCCGATTCAGGTCTACCGTCGGACGTGCCATTTGTCGTCTGGGACCCGATCAATTTCTTCCTCACACCTACAGGGAATCGTATGAACATCCAGAAATCCAACCGTCAGCCCCGCCGCATCGGTCGTCGCCAGGCGGGTCAGGGAATGACCGAGTACATCATCATCGTCGCGCTGATCGCGATCGCGGCGATCACCGTCGTCAGCTTCTTCGGCAGCACCGTGCGCAACCAGGTGTCGGGCATGGCCAACGAGCTGTCGGGCAAGAGCGCGTCGGAGTCCATCAAGGGGGCTCAGGACGCGGCCAAGGCGGCGTCCGATGATGCCGAGGCGAAGGAAAAGATCAACATGGGCGAGTACGACAATACCGTCAGCGGCAATTGATTCCGACGCCCTGCCGGCCATCTGCGCCGGCAGGGCTCGATCGATCAGGTCGGAGATAAACCAGATGAAGCGAATGAATCGCAGCGCCCGCAGGGTCGGCCAGCGCGGCCAGGGCATGACCGAGTACATCATCATCGTCGCGCTGATCGCCATCGCGTCGATCACCGTCGTCAGCTTCTTCGGCAGCACCGTGCGCAACCAGACCGCGGGCATGGCGAACGAACTGTCCGGCAAGAGTGCCTCGGAGTCGATCGGAAACGCCCAGGAAGCCGCGAAGGAAGCCCATATCGACGCGATGTACGAGAAGAACATGCAGTCGTACAACAACTCCGTCAGCGAAGAGTAAACCGGCGAAGTCCGGGAAGCGCGCGTCCGGAGGGGACCGTGCGACGCGTTTCCCTCACCCGAAGTCAGGGACCGACCTCATGTTCAGATCAACCGCGCTCTTGGGGATCCGCCGGCCGAATGGCCGGCGTCGCGGCATGCTGGGACAGGCGATGGTGCTGTTTCTCGTGCTCGTGGGCGTCATCTGCCTGGGACTTCTGCTGCTGTTCGATTCCGGACAGGCGGTGAACAAGAAGGTCCGGCTGATCAATACGGC
>JAFAFY010000192.1 GCA_023423235.1 Pseudomonadota bacterium | reverse complement strand
CGCCAGTCCAGCCAGTCGGCCAGGTCGCGGCGGCCGCCGGCCAGGGCCACGCCCAGCGGCGTCTGGCCGTCGGCGGCGCAGGCATCGGGCGAGGCGCCGTGGCGCACCAGCAGCTTCAAGGCCTCGTCGCGGCCCAGCGCGGCGGCCAGGTGCAACGCGGCCATGCCGCGGGCGTCGCGGGCGTCGAGGTCGACACCGTGGCCGATCAGGCCTTCCAGCAGTCGTGCCCAGCCCAGGCGCACCGCCAGCGACAGCGGCGGGTCGCCCTCGGGCGAGGCGGCGAAGGGGTCGGCGCCGCGCGCCAGCAGTTCCAATGCGCAGGCCTCCAGCGCGCGGGTGGCCTGGTCGTCGCGCACGCAGGCCGACAGGAACCGGGCCAGGCCACCGGCGCCCGCCGGCGAGGCGCCGTGGCGCAGCAACAGCTGGATGATCGGCAGCACCGATGGACCGTTGCCGAGCAGGCGCGTCAAGGCGGTATGCCCCGCGTCGTCGCGGGCCTCGACATCGGCGCCCTGCGCCAGCAGCCATTCGATGCGTTCCAGCGACGGCGGCGCGTCGGCATCGTGCAGGAGACTGCCGAGTTCGGCCGGCCCGAGCAGGCGCAGCAGGGGCTCGAGTGCGTCGTAGCGGCTTGCCTGCAGGCTCTCCCGCAACAGCAGCAGCGGCGTGCGCTCGGAGGCGCCTTCGGCGTCGTCGTCGGCCAGCAGGTTGCCTGGCAACGGATAGGCGGGATCGAGCAGGCGCACCAGCGCCCAGCGCCCGGCGGCGGCGGCGCGGTCGGCCGGCCGCCTGCCATCGGTGCCGGCGACATCGGCCGGCACGCCCAGCGCCAGCAGCCGCTGCACCAGTGGCGCGGATGGCGTCTCGGCATCGCAGGCCAGTTCCAGCGCGTTGCACCCGGCGATGTCGACCGCGCCCGCATCCGCGCCGGCGGCAACCAGTGCTTCCAGTGCGACCAGACTGCCGCCGCGCGCGGCGTCGAGCAGCGGTGTGCGGCCGTCGTTGTCGCGTGCGCGCACGTCGGCGCCGGCGGCCAGCAGCGCGGCAACCACATCGGCATGGCCACTGGATGCGGCGACGTGCAGGGCGCTGCGGCGCTGGCCGTCGCGCGCATCGACCCGCGCCTTCTGCCGGATCAGCAGTTGCACGCCGGCGGGGTCGTCCTCGTCGCTGCCGGCCGCAGCCAATAGTGCCGGGGTACCGCCTTCGACCTCGGGTTTGGCGCCGCGCTCGAGCAGGAACTTCGCCAGCCGCCAGTTGCCGGCGGCGCAGGCCACGCCCAGCGGCGTCAGGCCCTCGTCGTTGCGGGCGTCGATCTCGGCGGCGGCATCGCGCAGCAGCGCGGCGACGCCGGGATCGGAACTGCGCGCGGCCAGGTGCAACGGGGTGTTGCCCTCGTGGTCGGTGACGCGGGCGTCGGCGCCGTTGGCCAGCAGGGTCATCACCGCATCAGGCCGGCCATGCCAGCTGTCGCGGGTGGCCGCCAGCAGCGGCGTCATGCCGGCGTGGGCGGCATTGACGTCGACCCCGCGCGCGATCAGCTCACGCAGCAGGCGCAGGTCCGGCAGCACCGCCGCCAGCACGGCCAGGCTGCGCTGGTCGCGGTCGCTCTGGGGTGGCAACGCGGCAAGATCGGCGCCGCCTGCGATCAGGGCGAGCGCGCGATCGACCCGGCCACTGCGGGCGGCGGCGTAAAGCGCCACCTCGGGCTCGGCGCTGTCGGCATCCTCGAACAGGGCGACGGCGGGATCGGCCGCCATCTCCACCACCTGCAGCGGCAATGCCGCGGGCGCCGCCAGGCGCTGCAACTGCAGATGCAGCAGCGGCCAGGCCAGCGCGGCGGCCAGCGCGGCGGCGACCCGCCCGCCGGCGCCGGCCAGCGGCACCCAGGCCAGCACCAGCACGCTGGCGACGACCAGCGCGACGCACAGCGCCGCGGCCACGCCCTGCCAGTTGCCGGTGTCGCGATCGGCCAGCGCGCGCCAGTGCCGACGCAGGTCGCCGCCCTCGCATTCGATGGCATGCCAGAGCGGCCAGGTCCGCCAGAAGCCGATCACGGCCACGCCGACCACCACGCTCAACGCAAGCGCCGCGCCCAGCCCGCCACCCTGGCGCAGTACCGACAGCGGCCAGGCGGCGAGCGCCGCCGCCAGGCCGATCGCGCCACCCCAGGCCAGCAGCAGCGACACCGCGTCGGTGCGCAGCGCAGCGTGCGTCGTCGGCGCGCCATCACGCCAGCCGCGCACCGCCAGCGCGAACGCTGGCTGCGCCAGCACGCCGGCGATCGCCGCGACAACGCCGCCCGCCGCAACCAGCGCGGCCAGCGCCAATCCGGCCAGCAGCGCATGGCGGGCGCTGGCCGGCAGCCGGAGCCGGGAACCGGTGGACTCAGGCATCGGTGCCCCAGTCATCGTGCATCGGGTCGTGCGCGGCGAGCGTCGGCATCTGCAGGTGGAAACGCCGCGACGCCAGGTTGGCCAGCACCTGCCCCACGTCCTCGCGCGCCAGCCGGCGGGCCGGCGTCAACGCGACGTCCAGCACGAACCGCCACGGACCCAGCTGGCGTTGCAGCGGCTCGGGCAGTGCATCGAAATCGTCGCGGGCGGCGAGGTACACATAGGTGTCCGCCTTGCGCTGGCTTTTGTAGACGTAGGCGTGCATGTCGGAAACCGCGGAAACACGCGGGATTGTGCGGCAAAAGCGCGGACTTGGGTATTGCGCGGGGCGCAACTGCGGGCACTGCGTCGACGCGGTGTTCAGATCATGGCCACTCGCCCACGCGCACTTTCGCGCCGCGGTACCGGCGCGACCCATGCCATCGCCATCGCCATCGCCATCGCCATCGCCAGGCTATCGACCGCCTCGCCGCCGCGTAGCGCCGGTCCAGCGCGCCGGTGCGGGCGCCCCGCGAACGCTTCCGCCACCAGAACCAGCGCATCGACCGCGTGGGCGCCATGAACAGCGCGATGATCGGCATGGCCTCCAGCGCTGCCGCGGTACAGGGCGAACACCGCACCCGGATCGGCGCGGGCGTCTGCCACAGCAACGGTGCGGCGGCGCTCTCGGTGGGTGTACAGCACAGCCTGACGCCGCGCGCGGCGATGACCTTCGGCGGTGCCTTCAGCGGTTCGGAGCGCTCGGCAATGGTCGGCATCGGCGTCGGTCTCTGAGCCGCCTTTGCGGGGCCGGCTGACCGGACGGATCGACCGGACAACGGCCCCGCCGGCTGCGCTAAGCTTCCGTGCGTGCCCGCAGGACGCACGGAAGCCGCGATGCCGCTGTACGACTCCATTGCCCCCCAGCTGGTGCCCGCGTCGGACTGGAACGACGCCGGGTACCGGGCGCGTTTCGAGGCACTCTACCTGCACCTGCAGGCCATTGCCCGTCGCGAACTCCGGGGCATGGCCCGCGGCACCCTGGACACCACGATGCTGGTGCACGAGGCTTTCCTCAAGCTCGATGCCCGCGATGTCGATGCCAGCCAGCGCGGCCCCTTCCTGGCCCTGGCGGCGCGGACCATGCGCTGCGTGCTGATCGACCACGTCCGCGCCCGCAGCGCGAACAAGCGCGGCGGCGATGCCGTGCGGGTGACGCTGTCGACCGCGGTGCCGCACGACGGCGCGCCGGCAACTCTCGACGTGCTGGAGGTCGAACAGGCGCTGCGCGCGCTCGAGGCACTCGACGCCCGGCTGGCCAGCGTGGTCGAGTACCGCTTCTATGGCGGCCTGGAATTCGACGAGATCGCCCGCCAGCTGGCGGTGACCGAGCGCACCGTCTACCGCGACTGGCGCAAGGCGCGCGCGTTCCTGCTCGCGCACCTGGGCGATGCCACTTGAGCGACAACGCCGCCCGCTGGCTGCGGCTCTCGCGCCTGTTCGACCAGGCCATCGAACTGCCAGCCAATGCGCGCGACGCCTTCATTGCGGAGTCCTGCGCGCAGGAGCCGGCACTAGCCGAGGCCCTGCACCGGATGCTGGCGGCCGACGCCGCCGCCAGTGCCTTCGATGCCGGCGCCGGCCATGTCGTCGCGCTAGGTGACGATGACGATGACGACGCGACGGCTGCGCTGGCGGGTGACGACACTCCGGCGCGGCTCGGTGCCTGGCGCCTGGCGCATGTGCTGGGCCGCGGCGGCATGGGCACCGTGCACGCCGCGCGACGCGACGACGACACCGGCCAGCGCGCCGCCATCAAGCGCCTGCGCCGGCGCTGGGACGGCAGCGGCCAGGCGCAACGCTTCCTGCAGGAGCGGCGCATCCTGGCGACGCTTTCGCACCCGCATATCCCGCGCCTGCTCGACCACGGTCTGGACGCCGATGGCCAGCCCTGGTTCGCGCTGGAGTTCGTCGACGGCCAACCGCTGACCGCGGCCGCGGATGCGCAGCGGCTCGGACTGCGCGAGCGCATCGCGCTGATGCTGCAGGTGTGCGCGGCGCTGCGCCATGCGCACGAGCATTTCGTCGTGCACCGCGACCTCAAGCCGGCCAACATCCTTGTCGATGCCCAGGGCCACGCGCGCGTACTGGATTTCGGCGTGGCCAAACGCATCGACGCCGCCGGCAGCACCCGCACCGGCATGGCCGCCGGCTTCACGCCCGAGTACGCCGCGCCCGAGCAGGTCACCGGCGGCACGATCAGCGCGGCCACCGACGTGCATGCGCTGGGCGTGCTGCTCTACGAATTGCTCACCGGACGCCTGCCGCATCGCTTCGCCGGGCACGACCTGCGCGCGGCGACCGAGGCCATCTCCAGCGGACAGGCGCC
>JAFAFY010000019.1 GCA_023423235.1 Pseudomonadota bacterium | reverse complement strand
ACCGGTGAGCTTGAGCTGGCCCGGCGCGAGTCCGTCGACGTTGAGCACCGGCACCACGCCGCCGATCGCCGAGGGGAACTGGCCCAGGCCCGCGGCCTGCAGTTCGGCGCTGTCGAGCGGCTTGTCGCTGGAACCGAAATCGACCGTGCCGGCCTTGATCTGGGCGATACCGCCGCCCGAGCCGATCGACTGGTAGTTGACCTTGTTGCCGGTCGCGGCGTTGTAGTCGGCCGACCAGCGCGACACCAGCGGATAGATGAACGATGCGCCGGCGCCGGAGATCTCGGCAGCCACGCGGTCGCCCGATGCCTGGGTGGACGCGCCGCCGTCGCCGGACTGTGCGGCTGGCGTGCCGTCGCCGCAGGCGGCCAGGAAGATCAGGGAAGACAGCGCCAGGGCGCCGAGACGGACCGGATTGCGGGGCATGTGAGTCTCCATGAGGAATGGCGGCGCCAGGGCGCCAGCCCAGTGGGCACATGAGATGATGTTTTTGTTTCAGCCGTATGACAGTCACGCGTCGTGGGGATGGCGCGTGTCATCGCGCGGCGCCGGCAGCGGTGCCGGCTGTGTGGCCGGCCGGGCGCGGGACCAGGGGCGTCGGGCCTGCAGGCCCCTGCCGCTGCCCGGAAGACCAGCACCATCGCGCGACGATGGCACGATCGCACGTGGCCGGCCTGCCATGGCGCATTGCCTGTGGACACCGGTCGCCGCGGGGTGCCTGTCTTCGCCGCGTGTCCGGCGACCCCGGATTCACGCGCGCCTAGACGTCACTGCCGCGGGCAGGCCGGGTCGCGCCCGCCGTAGCTGCCGCAGACCTGCTGCCGACAGGCGATGCCGGAGACGGAATTGGCGGCCGGGCACTTGCGCAGCGCGTCCTGGAGCTCTGGCGATCCGGTATCGAGCGCGTTGGTGGGGCCGTTGACATCGCGGTCGATCAGATCCTGAATGAGGTCGTCGAGCGAGCGGGGCGAGTTCGACGCCACCAGTTGCTGCGGCTCCGAGCCATTGATGTGGCCGAGCAGCGTGCGCATCAGTTCGGTCGAGGCGACCATGTCCTGGGCCTGGGTGCTGCTGCGCCTGGCCTGCGGGGCGTTGCGTGCCGGCTGGCGCGCAGCGCCGGCACTGGCAACGCGGCTGGCGGTTGCGGGTGGACTGTCCAGTGCAGCGGAGGCGGCCGGGGGCGACCCGGGGTGCGGTGTGGCGCCGCCAGCCGGCTGTGCGGCCGAAAGCCGGTCGAGCGGATTGCCCGTTTGCGGGGTGGGGGCGTCGGGCAGCAGCACGGCTGCCGAATCCTGCTGTGCCGGTGGCTGTGGCGGCGGCACAGGTTGCGATGATCCGGCGATGGCAGGCACCCCGTCTCCCGACGGACTGCCGGTCAGCAGCACGAATGCGAGTGCACCGATCACAAGTACGCCGACCACCAGAATCCCGGCGCGCCAAGGCGCCGGCCGACGTTTGCGCGTTGCGGAGGCTTCGGTGGCAACGGCCTTGTCGACGGTATCGAGTGTCGCGACCGGCGGCGTTGCCGACGCGCCCGCCGGCCCGGTGTTGAACAGGCTGGGGCGGCGTGGCTTGTTCCCTGTATTGTCCAATCGGGCGCTTCCTTGACTGGATGGGGGTGGAACCCGAGGGCCATTCTAGCCCTTGTATGATGCCCGTCAACGCGCACTGGACAGGGACGAAAAGGTGGTTGCACCGTGGTTGTGATGTGGGTCGCGCTGCTGCTGCTCGTCTCTGCGCTGGTGGCCTGGCTGGCGCTGTTCGACGAGGCGCGCAGGCTGGTGTTCGGTGCCGTCGGCAAGGCCTGGACCGCCGTGTGGCAGGTGTTGGCGGGACTGACGGCACGGCTGTCGGGCAAGCTCGACCGTGCGGGCAGCCGGGCCAGTGGGGAAGGGGCGCGCCTCGCCGCCGGGTTCAAGGCCCATCGCCTGGTCCTGTCGATCACGCTTGCGCTGCTGGTGCTGCCGGTCTCGCTGGTGCTGCTGCTGCGGCAGAACGTGGCGCTGGACGGTTTCGAGACCGCCAGCCGCCAGCACAGCAGCACGCTGATCCAGGAGCTGCTCAAGGGCGAACGCCTGGTTCCGCCGCCGCCGCCGCCGCCGGAGGTGTTCCTGACCCGGGAGGTGGAGATCGTCCGGCCGATGACGGCCACCGCCAACCGCAAATGGGAGAACCTCGATCCCGAGTTCACCCAGACCCTGCTGACCGTCTACACGGTGATGAAGGAACAGCACGGCTACGAGATGGTGCTGGTCGAGGGCTACCGCAGTCCCGAACGCCAGAACCAGTTGGCTGCGCGCGGGCAACATGTGACGCGTGCACGTGCCGGGCGCAGCTGGCACCAGTATGGTCTTGCCGCGGACAGCGCCTTCATGCGCGACGGCAAGCTGGTGATTTCCGAGCGCGACCCCTGGGCCATGCGCGGCTACCAGCTGTATGGGCAGGTGGCCAAGGAGGCGGGGCTGGTGTGGGGTGGGGACTGGACCAGCATCAAGGACCTGATGCATGTCGAGTTGCGGCGTCCGGGTGTGATGCCGCGTTGAGGACTGCTATCGTAAGGCGCTGATTGGAAGCCACAGGCGCAAGGAGGCTGGCGTGTCGAAACCGATCATCGTGTTGGGGGATGCACTGAGTCATGGCGGCGCGGTCAGCGCCGCGTCGCCGGAGACCGACATCCTCGGCAAGCCGGTTGCGCGGGTCGGGGACCCCTGCGTGTGCTCGGTGCATGGCAGTACCACCATCGCCACCGGCGATCCCACGTTCCTGGTCGATGGCAAGCCGGTGGCGCGGGCGGGCGATACCACCGCCTGCGGCGCGACCCTGGTGCCAAGCCAGTCGGTCACGGGCATCGGCTGAGGTCGCGCCGATCCGCTTCGGTTGTCACGCGAGGGAAATCGCGCTGCACGCCCGTGTTGCCCGGGCGTCCATGCAACGTCTGGCAATGTCTTGGAGGCTGGGGGCATGAGCAAGGGAATGTGGTTGCGCTGGGGCGGGCTGTGGCTGCTGTTCGCCCTGCTGGTCTGGGCGTGCGTGGTCGCCTGGTGGTCGCTGCGCGATATCCAGCCGACGACCCGCGACCTGGTGCTCTACCTGGGCGTGCTGCCCGTGGGTGGCTTCGCGGTGCTGGTACTGCTGGGGCGTGGCATGCGCAGCGCTGCGGGCAAGGCGCAGGCAACGCAGCCGGCGCCGGCCGGGGATGCAGGCCCGGCTGCCGCCCAGACCGGGTCCGCGGCGCCGCAACCCAGGCCGCCGCTGGCGATTCTTGCCGGCGCAGTCAGCCTGCCGGCGGGCGCATCGCCCGAGGCGGTCGAAGCCTGCTGCGTCGAGTCGGCGCAGCCGGCATTGCACAAGACCCTGAAGGACCGCGACGGATTTCCGGTGCTGGCGGCCTGGATCGACGATCTGGCCCTCGCCGATGTCGAGCAATGGCTCGACGCGCAAGGCGCAGGTCCCGACGGCCGCAACCGGCTGCGCCCCGAGCAACTGCGCGCGCTCGCCGCGCTGCAGCCGGTGGTGCAGACACTGGCCGACCACATTTTGGCCGAAGGCCTGTTGCTCGGGCCCGAGGTCGAGGCTGCGGCACCCCGCTATGGCCGCACGCCCGTCGCGCCGCCGCTGCCTGCGTTGTCCGTGCGCCTGTGGGCGCCGGTGGACTGGACGCCCGCGGCCTGCACGGTCGCCGCCGACTGGCTGAGTGCCGAGCTCGCCGCCTGTGGCCTGCCGATGGCACAGGTCGAAGTGTTGGTCGAAGCGCACGGCGAAGTGGCCCCCCTGCTGGGCTACCTCGATGCCCTTGCGGCCTTGCCCGCGGATGCGCCGGCCCCGGGCTACCACCTGGCACTTGCCTGCGAATCGCTGCTGGCGCCGGCCGGCATCGAGCGCCTGCAGCGCCAGGGCGGCCTGTTGTCGGCGCGCCAGCCGGAAGGCGTGGTGCCGGCGGAGGGCGCGGCCGGCGTGCTGGCCCATGTGCCCGGCAGTTCGGCCGCGGCACGTCCGCAAGCCGAATCCTTCCTGCAGTCGCGCGCAATCGAACAGGAAGGCGTCAGCTGGCGGACCGGCGCCGCCGTCGGCGCGTTCTCGGCGCTGGTCAACCAGGCGTTGCAACGCAACGGGATCGAGGGCGCGGGCGTGACCGCGCTGCTGTCCGACGCCGGACTGCGCAAGAGCCGCGCGGCGCTGGTGGCCGGACTGGCGGGCGGCAGCTTTCCGCATCTCGACTTCGAGGCGGACTGCCTCAATATCGGTATCCGCAATGGCGCGCTCGGCCACGCCGGTGTGCTGGCGATGCTGGCGATTGCCTCGGCCCGCAGCAGACGGGATGATTCGCCGGTTGTGGTCCTCCACGTCTCCGCCGCCCAGGCGCGGGCCGTATTCGCACTTTCCCCCACGGATCGACCCGCGGCGGCCGCAGCCGCCTCGGATGGCGCGCCGGCACCGGCCGCCTGAACCCAGACGACAGCAGACACATGAGCAGACTCCGTTACTTCCTCTCCGACTACCGTACCTGGGTTGCGCTGGGTCTTCTTGCGAGCGGGGCGGTGCTGTTCTTCGGCGTCGAGGGTGCGGGCCGGATCGGGTTCTGGCTGCTGGTCACCGGCGCGGTGGTGCTGCTGCTGTGGGGCATCGTGGCGATCGTCAAACGCGTCCGCGCACGGCGGGCCAGCGCACGTCTCGACGACATGGTGCGCGACCAGGCCGACCAGGCGGTCAGCTCAGCGCGGCCAGCCGCGCGCGCCGACACCGAGGCGCTGCGCGAGAAGATGCTCGAGGCGATCAAGGCGATCAAGGGCTCGCGTCTCGGCCATACCCACGGCAAGGCCGCGCTCTACGAGCTGCCGTGGTACGTGATCATCGGCAACCCCGCCGCCGGCAAGAGCACGGCCATCCTCAATTCCGGCCTGCAGTTCCCGTTCGAGGACAACCGCAGCAACGTCATCGGCGGCATCGGCGGTACCCGAAACTGCGACTGGTACTTCACCACCGAAGGCATCGTGCTCGATACCGCCGGCCGCTATTCGGTCAGCCACGAGGACCGTTTCGACTGGCTGGGCTTCCTGTCCCTGCTCAAGAATCATCGCCCGCGCGCGCCGATCAACGGCGTGATCATCGCCGTGAGCATCGCCGAGCTGACGTCCAGCAAGCCCGAGTTCGCGATCGAGCTGGCGAAAAACCTGCGCCAGCGCGTGCAGGAATTGACCGAACAGCTGGAAGTGTTCGTGCCGGTGTACATCGTGTTCACCAAGGCCGACCTCATCTCTGGGTTCACCGACTTCTTCGCCGGCATGGACCCGGCCGAGCGCGAGAACGCCTGGGGCGCGACCCTGCCGTTCGACGTCAAGGGCGATACCGATGCACTGGCCGCGTTCGACAGCCATTTCGACCTGCTGGCCGATGGCCTGAAGGAAATGGCGATGTCGCAACTGGCGCTGCGCCGCGGCCGCGACCAGGGGCCTGCGCTGCTGACCCTGCCGCTGGAGTTCGCCGCCATCAAGCCGGCGCTGCGCAGCTTCGTCGCCACCCTGTTCGAGGAAAACCCCTACCAGTTCAAGCCGGTGTTCCGGGGGTTCTACTTCACCAGTGCGATCCAGGAAGGGACCTCGGTGCAGCGCGCCTCCGAGCGCATCGCGCGGCAGTTCTCGCTGGCGCAGCAGCCGGTGGAGCCGTCGGTGGCCGGTTCCGGCGAGACCGGGTTCTTCCTGACCGGCCTGTTCCGCAAGGTGATCTTCCACGACCGGCAACTGGTCCGGCAGTACTCCAATCCCAAGCGCATGCGGCTCAGGTACGCGGCGTTCCTGGGCTCGGTCGCGGTGCTGGCGCTGGTCCTGGCCGGCTGGGCCTGGTCGTACACCAGCAACCGCCAGCTCGTCGCCAACGCCGCCGCCGATCTGGACAAGGCGGTGCAGGTGCAGGAAGGCAGGACCGACCTGAAGTCGCGGATCGACGCCCTGCTGATCCTGCAGCAGCGCCTCGAGCAACTGGACCATTACCGCAAGGAGCGCCCGCTTTCGATGGGGCTGGGCCTCTACCAGGGCGGCCGCATCGAGCACAAGCTGCGCCAGGAATACTTCAACGGCATGCGCCAGATCATGCTGCAGCCCACCGCCGAAAGCCTGGAGGCCTACCTGGCCCGGGTGATCGCCGGCGGTGGCCGCGACGGCAGCGAAGCGGCGGCGGGCAACCCGCTGGGCGGCGGCGACGCCAGTGCGGCGGCGCCGGAGTCCGACCGGCTCTACCAGGAGGCCTCGCCCGGCAACCTGGACGATGCCTACAACGCGCTCAAGGCCTATCTGATGCTGGGCGACCGGCGCCGGGTGGAGGCCGCGCACCTGAACTCGGAACTCACCCGCTACTGGCGCAACTGGCTCGAAGCCAACCGCGGTCAGATGACCCGCGAGGACATGGTGCGCGATGCCGAGCGGCTGCTGTCGTTCTACGTCGCCCAGTCCAACGACCGCGAGTGGCCGCAGATCGAGCCCAAGTTCGCCCTGGTCGACGACAGCCGCCAGATCCTGCGTGAGCAGATGCAGGGACGCCCGGCGCTGGAGCGCGTCTACGGCGACATCAAGACACGCGCCGCAACGCGGTTCCCGACCATCACCGCCAACTACCTGATCGGCGAGGAGCGCAACAACGGCGCGATCACCGGCAACTACGCCATCTCGGGCGCGTTCTCGCGCGCGGCCTGGGAGGGTTATGTCCGCGATGCGATCCGCGAGGCCTCCAACACCCAGCTCAACACCACCGACTGGGTGCTCGACACCACCACGGCGACCGACCTGACCATCGCCGGCAGCCCCGAGCACATCGCACAGGAGCTGACCGGCCTGTACAAGAACGAGTACGCGCGCGAATGGCGCAAGTTCGTCGAAAGCGTCGCGGTCGCCGAGTTCAACAATTTCGATCTCGCCGTCAACCGCATGAACAGCATCGGTGACCCGCGCAACTCGCCGCTGCGTCGTCTGCTCGAAGCGGTCAACGAGAACACCGTCTGGGACAACCCGCAGGCCGAGAGCGAAACCATGGGCACCGCCCGCCGCGGATTCGTGGCCTGGTTCGAGCGGGTGATCATGCGTCGCAACCCCACGCCGTTCGCGGTCCAGATCGATCCCGACACCGGTCGCAAGGTGCCGGCGCCGGCCGGACCGATCGGGCGCGAATTCAATGGCCTGGCGCGGCTGGCGGTGGCGCGCGACGGCAACGCCTCGCTGCTCGACAGCTACTTCGAGGCGCTGGCACGCATCCGCACGCGGCTCAACAACATCAACACCCAGGGCGCGCCCGGCGCCGGCGCCAGCCAGCTGATGCAGCAGACCCTGTCCGGCGCGTCCGACTCCGAGCTCGCCTCGGCACTGCGTGCGGTCGACGAGCAGATGCTCGACGGCGTGGACGACGCGCAGCGGCAGGTGCTGCGCACGCTGCTGTTGCGCCCGGTGGTGCAGACCTATATCGCCCTGGTACGGCCGGTGGAGACCGAGCTCAACCAGGTGTGGTCGGCGCAGGTCTACCAGCCGTTCGAGTCGGGCATCGGCCAGCGCTATCCGTTCTCGCCCAGTGCTTCGGTCGAGGCGATTCCCGCCGACATCGAGCAGGTGTTCGGGCCAAACGGCAGCATCGCGCTGTTCAGCAACAACACGCTGGGCAGCCTGGTCACGCGCCGCGGCAACCAGGTCGAGCCTGCACGGTGGGCGGATGTGGGCATTACCCTGCTGCCGGAGTTCACCGACAACTACGCGCGCTGGGTCGCCCCGCTCGGGCAGGCGGCCTCGTCCGGTGGCGCGGCCGGTGGCGGGGCTTCGCAGATGTTCCGCCTGCAGCCGCAGCCGGTTCCCGGGCTCAACGAGTACGCCATCGAGATCGACGGCCAGGTGCTGCGTTACCGCAACACGCCGCCGCAGTGGCACAACTTCCAGTGGCCGGGCCCCGGCACGCAGGGCGCCAAGATTACCGCGGTCACCGCCAACGGCGTTGCGGTGCAGCTGTTCGACGTGCCGGGTTCCAGCGGCCTGGACCGGATGCTCGCTGCCGCCGACATCACCTCGATCAACGACAACCGCTTCCAGCTGACCTGGCGCCAGAACAACGTCAGCGTCAGCGTGCTGCTGGAGCAGATCAGCGCGCCGGTGCAGCAGTCCAGTGGCGCGGTGGGCGGGCTGTCGGCCAGCAGCATGCGCGGGCTCAAGCTGCCGGCGCGCGTCGCCGGCGGTACGCCTGCGCCTGCCGCGTCCGCCACCTCGGCGGCACAGGCCGCCACGCCGGCGGCTGCGGCCCAGACCACGGACGGGGAGTGAGCGCGATGTCGGAAGTTGCCGCACCGGTCGGATTCTTCGGCAAGCTGCCCGCGCGGGGCGATTTCGTCCGTGCCAACGGCAACCAGCAGTTGATGGTGCTGCTGGACCGCTGGGCGGGCAGTGCGCTGGAAATGCTCTCGCGCAACAGCGACTGGAAGCGCCTCTACGACCAGGCACCGCCGATGGCGTTCGCCTTCGTGGGCTCGCGCAACCGGCTTGCCATCGCCGGGCATTTCTTGCCCAGCGCCGATGCCTCGCAGCGCCGGTTTCCGTTCCTGTCCGCGACCGGGGTGGAGGTTGCGCAGCCACTGGAGTTCATCGCCCGCTGCCCGCTGGCGTTCTCCCGGCTATGGACCACCCTGTCGCGCCTCAGCGCCGACGTGGTGCGCGCGGAAGAGCCCACCGCCGCGTTGCGCGTGCTGGGCGAGTCGAGCCTGCGCGTCAACACCGCGCCGGCGGCCTACGACGCCGCGCTGATGGATTTCCTCGACCTGCAGTCGATCGGCTCGCTGCAGGAGTTGCTGGAAGCCTCGGGGCATCGCGACCTGCAGCTCAAGTGGGTGCTGCCGGCACTGGGTCTGTTGCTGCAGCCGGCATTGACCGGCGCATCTGCGCATCTGGAAAAGGCGCTCGCGCTGCCGCTGCCGCGCGACCCGCTGTACCGCACGCTGGTGGCGACCTTCTGGATGGATCTGATCGCCGGCTTCATCGGTCGGGCGCCCTACGAGCTGGCGATCCTGATCCAGGACGTCGCGACGCCGCGACTGGTGGTCGGCTTCGCCGGCGCGGATGCTGCGTCGCTGTATGGTGTGCTGGATCCGGTCGCCGCGCGCGAGCAGCTGATCCTGGTCGATGACGCCGAGTGGGTCGAGGAGCAGCTCGCCTCGGACTATGCGCTCAACAAGCTGGTCGGCTATCTGGAGCGCGACGAATTCTCGCTGCGTTCGGCCCGGCAGTTCTTCCGCGAAACCTTCCTCGGAGCATGACCATGCGAATGCTGTTTCCGATCCTGGCGCTGGGCATGGCTGCGGCGCTGTCGCTGGCCTGGGCGCCGGCGCAGGCACAGTCGGCCGCGGCGCCGGTGGTCATCGAGGGCGTGGTTCCCGATGAAGCCTCGCGGGCCACCCTGCTCACGCGCCTGCGCGAGGTCTACGGCGCCGACCGCGTGGTCGACCGCCTGCAGGTCGACAACGTCGTCGCGCCGCCCAACTGGGCGGAGAATGTCGCCAAGCTGGCGGGCGAGGACCTGCAGCGGGTGTCGCCGGGCGAGCTGGACGTCAATGGCAACGCGGTGCGCATCACCGGCAAGGTCGCCAACGAGGCGCAGAAGCAGCAACTGGTCAGCCATCTGCTGACATCGCTCAATGCCACCTACACGGTCAATTCCAGCGGTCTGCTGGTCGGCGGTTCGCCGCAGGCCCTGATCGACGACATCCTCGCCAACCGCATCGTCGAGTTCCAGAGCGGCAGCGCGACGCTGACCCCGGTCGGCCTGGGCGTGCTGGCCGAGCTGCTGGAGCCGATGCGCCAGCTTGGTGATTCACGCGTGCAGATCATCGGGCATACCGACAACGTTGGCGGCCGCGAGGCCAACGTGGCGCTGAGCCTGGCGCGCGCGGAAACCGTGCGTGCCTACTTCCGCCAGCACGGCATTCCCGACGTGGCGATGCAGGTGCAGGGCCTCGGCCCCGACCAGCCAGTGGCCGACAACGCCAGCGCCGAGGGCCGCGCCCGCAACCGGCGTATCGAATTCAAGGTGCTGTAACGCACTCCGCGCGATCGCGGTCCTCGCGATCGTGCACGGCGCGACGTGGCGCCGCATGTCTATCCCTTGGCGTGGTCGAGCGCGAGCATCCTGGAAGGTCTGGGCAAGCCGGCTCTCGCCCGACATTGCCGCGAAGGCGGAATCCCGTGCTTTCGCCTTCAATGCATTGAACGTCGCCAGATTCCCGCCCCTCGCGGGAATGCCGGCTCCTGATTCGCACGATCTTCCAGCTGCCCTTCTTCCGCGCGCCCAGCGCCGGTTTTCTGTTCTGATTCGCAGGATCTTCCAGTCGCCCTTCTTCCGCGCGTCCACCGCCGGTCGTCTCTCCTGATTCGCACGATCCTCCGGCTGTCCTTCTCCCGCTGGCGGGAGAAGGTGCCCACAGGGCGGATGAGGGGGCTCTTGCTCCACCCGGCTATCTCTCTAGCACGCGGAAAAAAGCGGCCAGGAAGCAGGGTTGCTGAAACAGGCTGCCAATCAGGTGTCGGTTTGTGTAGAGGTTCCCGAGTGGCTCCTCCGCCATAATCTGACCTGATCAACACGACTCTCAGTTCACTTCCTCTGCGTGCGTGCGTGGGGGGGGGACGGCCTGCTTGCGCGGCATTGGCGCGCAGGTCGATCGAGCGCCCGGTGCGCCGCGCCGCGCTGGACAGGTGCGCGAAGGGTGGATGGGGCGGCTCTGTCCTCACGCCGACCCGCTTCCGCATGCGGAGCGGGGCGACACCGTGGTGCTGAATGCTTCGTGCTCATCAGGTCTCTGATGTGCAATGGCCCAAGGCAACACCGGCCATGGCAGTGCCTGGCCTGATCGCCCAGCGCCTTTCGGCGGTGCTTCACCTGTCTGTGTGGTCATGCACCGCTGGCGGACGTGCGGTATTCGGGCAGTGGACGCGGGGTGATTTCGCCCTTCGCCCGGGTGCGTCGCATCGCCGGGCAGAACCACCGTGCTCAATTGCCGTGGCCCGCGCGGCGCCGGAGTCCGCCGGCGCCTGGTGTCAGGAAAACTCGTCGTGGCCCGGGTCGCCCGGCGCGACGTCGAGCATCTCCTGCAACTGCGCCAGGGTGGTGTCGTCCTTGACCACGCGGCGCAGCCATTCGTGCAGCGGCATCTCGCCCCAGCGCGCCGCCTTGTCGGCCAGGTAGGCCACCGGGCTGTGCGGCTCGGTGCGGCGGAAGAACTCGGCAACCCGGCGCAATTGCAGCAACGCCTCCTTGCGCGACTGCAGCGGGCCGTTCGCGGCGGCCGCAGGCGTCGGGTTCACCGCCACCTCCGCTGCGTCCGGCTCCACAGCCGCATCCGCTCCGGCGTCGCTGCCTGCATCAAGGAACATCCCGGCCTCGCGCGCAAAGCGTGTCACCACATCGGACAGGAACGCGAGCTGCTCGCGCGCGGCGCTGAAGCTGGGACCATCGAAGCCCAGGCGCGCGTCGACCGCTGCCTCCAGCTCGGCCAGCGCCTGCTGGCAGTCGGGCAGGGCGTCGAGCAGCGCGCGGTAGTGCTCGTGCGATGTGGTGCGGCGGGCGGCCTCCAGCGCATCGAGCGCCGGCAGATCATCGTTGGCGTTCGCCTGGGCGTCGGGGTTTTTCTGCCGGTTGCGCGCGACCTCGAAATGGACCTGGCCGAACCCACCCAGTTGGGTGCGCACCAGCGGGACCTCGTTCATCCATGTTGTGGAATGCGTCAGCAGCCAGCCGAGGTTGCCGATGCGCTGCTCGGCATCGCCGTCTTCGAGCGTCGGGTACATCTCGTCCCAGTACGCGTTGCACAGCCCCGCGACCAGGCGGAAACCGAGTGCGAGCCCCGGGAACCCCCGCGTCCGCGCCGCCGCTTCGGTGAACCAGACCGCCAGTTGCAGGTCCTTGGTGCGCTCGCGAAGCAGCTCGGAGGACTGTTGCAGCACGGTCGGCCATTCGGCGCTCTTGAGGTCGGTGACCCAGTCGCCTTGTTCAAGGGTCGGGTCGTCGCTGCGGCGCGCTTCCTGGATGCGGTCGTACTCCAGCGAGAAGGACAGATCGTCGCCGCAGGGGCGGTCCGGGGAGATCGGGGCAAGCAGCGCGTCCAGTTCCGACATGTCGGTACAGCTCCTGATGGAATCGCCGGATTCTAGCCCGGGTTGTTTTGTCGCGGCACGGCCCCGCATGCGCGTCGCCAGGATGTGATGGCGGTCGCTGATGGCCGCCTCCGCACGGCCGGTCCAGCCACCCGCGATGCGCTACCATCGCGCGCTGGGGGATCAGGTTCTGTAGAGTCGGCAATGGGTGTGATGGGGGAGTCCCGGCAGTTCCGGCGACGGACCCGCTTTCAAGGAGGAAGTGATGCAGGCCACCGAACTTGCGGCCACCGTGCTGGCACCGCTGGCGCGTTATGCGGGAAGCACCCGCCTGTATGCGCTCGAAGGTGAAGGGCTGCCCGCCGATGCGGTGGTCGAGCGCTGGCAGGGCTGGGAGCAGCTCTCGCACGGCTACGCCTGGTGGGTCGACCTGCTGTCGACCGATGCCGACTGGGCGCTCGAGGACATCCTGGGCCAGGCGGTCGCGCTGACCACGCGGC